>CAYFTQ010000069.1:0-10039 GCA_964346035.1 uncultured Roseospira sp.
CACATCACTACTCCGTCCATCCCGAGACTTATGATCGGATAATTCTTGGTTATCAGAATGGCGATGGGGCATTGAAAGTCGTAGGCGCTGTAATCAGCATTGTATGCGAGAAGAAATGTCCTGCCAGGGCGCTTGATGTGGCGTCACCAAATTCAGTTGAGCGCTGCCCTTTGCTTCATGAACCATCCGCTCGCGCCATCAATCACGTGTCCCGGCGCTGCCGCTGCCCGGGGTTTTGGCCCCGGTTACGTTCTGCACCGCCAACACCCTGATACACACGCGGCCGATCTGACGTTTCCCTGATGCCGCCGTTCGCGGCCACGTCTTCTGTTCTTTCCTGGCCTTGGTTCTGCGCAAGACCGACACCGATCCGGCAAAGGCGATCAGCGCGGTGCGGCGCCGCTTGGTCGGGATAGAGCGGCACGCCCAACTGGTGGGCAACTTCGGCATCACGCGCGAGATGCCGCCGGACATCTGATCCGCGCCGGCCGGTCTCATACTGGCGGCGGGAGAGTGTGACTCTGCCGCCGAACGGCACCGGCCCGCGGCCCCACCCGGCCATCCAAAGGCTACTCGCCCAAACAAAAAGGAATGAGGGCGGCCGGGTGGGGGAGCGGCCCGGCTATGGCCTCCAACGGTCATCGTCGGATGCCGTTGGTATCACGGCCCAGGCGCGCTCTCGCGGCCCGCGCGCTTCAGCCGTGGCGCAGCACCACCACCCCGCACGCGGGCAAGAGCGGGCTGAGCGTGCCGCCGGCGGCGGTCACGGGCCTGGTGTTGGTCAGACCCCAACCGCCATAGTCGGATGCGTCGCTGTTCAAGACCTCGCGCCAGGTGCCATCCGGCAGGGCTTCACCGCGCACTGTATAGCCGGCCTCGAACGGCCGCGCGTTCAGGCTGGCCAGCACAACGCACTGCTCGTCCCCGCTCCAGCGCCGGAATGCGATGACGCGGTTGGCGTCATGGACATGGACAGTTTCGATGGCGCGTGACCGCAGGGCGGCCGAGCCCCGCCGCAGCGCGATAACGGCCTTATGGAATGCGAACAGCCGCCCGCCGGCACCGGCACGCAGACCCTCCAGATCCTCTCGGTGCCACAGAAAGTCGTCGTAGCGATAGGGCCGGGCGGCGCCCACCTCCTCGCCCATGAAGAACATCGGCGTGCCGGGCGACAGGATCGACAGCGCCGCGACCACGCGGGCGCGGGCCTCGGCCCAGCGCCGCGTCTCGCCCACCAGCGGGGCATGGTTGACGGCCGTGACGATGGTGCGCGCAGTGTTGGCGCCGTTTCCGGCCTCGTCGTGCGAGTCGTGGTAGACGACCGAACCGTGCGCGGCCGCGCTCAGTGCCTCTGCGAACCGCCCCATGGCCAACGGACCGTGCCCGCCCAGCCCGGCGCTCCACAACAGCCGTGCTTTGCTGGCGTCTCCGGTCCCGTCCCCGATCAGGTGGTGATAGAAATCGGCGTACCAGACGGCATCGAATCCCAGTCCCCCGGTCTCCACCGGCTCGGTCATACGGGACCAGCCGGAATGGTCCTCGGCGGTCAGGATCACGTCCGGCTTGAAGAGCTTGAGTGTGCGGCACCACTCGCGCAGGAACCTGGCGCCGAACGCCTTGGCCGCGTCCACCGGCGCGCCGTCGGCGTGGCGCACCGGATAGGCATGAATGGAGGTGGTCTGGTCGACGCGAAAACCGTCGATGTGGAATTCCGTCATCAGCATGGCGGCGCTGCTGATGAAGAGCTGGCGCACGATCTCCTCATGAAAGCGTGGCGCGTAGCCGGTGGAAATATTGTCGATATACCCGCCGTGGCCCGACTGTGGCCGGTCGCTCCCGCCATACAGGGCGGCGTGCTGGTATCCCACGTAGTGCTCCGGCCGGCCCTCATACCAGTACCAGATATTGTCGAGGTGATCCGGCGAGTCGTACATCCACTGCGCCCGCTCGGCCTCGTGGATATAGTGGTTGTAGACCACGTCCAGAATCACGGCGATGCCGCGCCGATGGCATGCCCGCACGAAGTATTTCATCTGGTCGCGGCCGCCGCCGGAAAACTCGATGGCCAGGAAGTGCGACGACCCATAGCCCCAGGCCGCGTTGCCCTCGTATTCGTTCATGGGCAGCAGCTCGATGGCGTTGATGCCCAAATCCTCCAGATAGTCCAGCAGAGCGATCGCATCGGCCAGGGTGCCGGGGTCGGGCTCGCCGGTGCGCGGGTCGATACGGCCGAAGCCCAGGGCGGCGACATGCAGTTCATAGATGACCAGGTCCTCGACGCGCCTCGGCAGCGGCTTGCCCTCGGAAAACTCGCTGTCCCAGAACGCGCTCGGCGGGGTCCATTTCGTTTCCGGCCACACACCCTCGCTGAACTGGTCGGTGATCTGTTCGGGATCGACCACCACGGAACAGGCCCGGGTCCCGTCCACGTCGTCACGGGTGCCGTCCCAGCCGCTGTGCGGATCCTCGGGGTTTTTCTTTCCGCGCCCGATCTGGCAGCGCGAGAACAGGTCGGTGCGATAGCGTACGGAGCCGTCCTTGCGGGTGACGCGGAACATGTAGGGCACGTGGTCCCAGGCGGCAAAGTCGGCCAGGTCTGGTTCAAGGGACGGGTCGGTGCTCCAGATCCCGTCGCAATCGCGCGTCATGCGATAGGGCCGCCCGACGATGCCCCGGCCGTCGTCGTGGATGTAACCGCTGTCCGGGTGGCCGCGCACCACCTCGACACAGCGCGCATTGGGCGCCCAGCAGGCGAAGCGGATGCCGGGCGGCGCGTCGGGACCGGTGTGATAGACCTTGTTGGCGCCCAGGCGGCGCATCGCGGTCAGGTGATAGACCTCGGTCTGGCCGGCGCGCCACAGGGTGAAGGTGCGGTGGCGGGCACTCGATTTTTCGTCTTGCGCTTCAGTCGGCAACGCCTCGATATCCTGGCGGCCGTCGGTCGTATCGCCGCGCACGGTCCAGCGGAAGGTCCGGCCGACGCCGGCCTCGTCCAACTCGACGGTGACGCGCCACGCCTCGCAGCCGTCGTCGGCGATGAACCGCTCCATGGGTGCGGGACTCAAGGTCCCGTCATCATGGCCGCCGAAGACGTCCCAGCTTCCCAGCAGCCGCATGGCGGAGAACAGGAACCGCCGCTCGGACCCGGTGACCGCGTCCGGCCGTAGGCCGGTCCGGACCTCGAAATGAACCGGACGCTTTGCCATGGTTCCCCCACTGCTTGCGGTCTGCCCCCCTGACCGCCCCGGCCTGTCGCTGGCGGCTCTCACCAGCCCCAGCGCCGCAGCGGCGGGTTGCCGTCGATCATGGCAACGTGCTTTTCGCCCATCAGATAGGCGTCCGGCGTGCTGCGGCCCGTAACGAATGGCCAATCCACGATGACACTGGTGGGATGGCCGAAGTTGCCGATGAAGGCGCCGTCGGGCGCCGTGGCATCGCGTAGAATGTACTCCAGCGGGTACGGCGGCGGCCCCATGTTGAAATCGACCCAGGTCCCGCGCCCGCTCATGAAGCCGGTGCCGTCCTTGTAGTCGTATTCCAGGCAGTGGCCGGTGACCCGCTTGCCGGCCAGGATGCTGCGGCGGTCCTCGGTGTTGCGGGCGAAGGCCAGACAGGCGACCCCGTAACAGATGGCGGCCACCGGCCTGTCGGCGCGGACGAACGCCAGAATCAGGTCGTGGACCCGCTGGTTGTTGACCATGTCGACGATCGGTCCGCTGCCGCCGACCAGGCACAAGCCATCATACACCGCAAGGTCCGCCTCGAACGCCTCCAGGTCGGCGCGGTAGCGTTCCATCGCGCGCACCATCTGTGGCGCCGACCAGTAGGGGCGCTCGGGGACCCAAGCGGACAGATCAATCGGGTCTTCCAGGCGCTGCCCCTGCGGGTGCCCGGGATCGTCAAAGGCGTGGACCAGGGCCGCCATCTCCGGGCTGGTTACGGAGCGGCCCAGCGGCGGGTCGATATAGTCCGGGTCCATGCTGACCGTGATGGCCGGCGGACGGCGGCCGGTAGGGGTGCAGACGTCCACCTGATAGCCGGCGCGGTCGTAGCAATGCATCGGGCCGACCAGTTCCTCGCCCCAGTATCCGTACCCCGACAGCACCACCAGCACGCGCCGTGTCCCTTGAGTCGGGGCCGCCACTCGGGCCGGAGTCCGGGAGGGGCGGGACTGACGCGCCACGACCTGTTTGGCGATGGCGTCGGCTAGCGCGCCGGCCTCTTTGTAGGAGCGTCCGGTCACCATGTCGTCGTCGATCACGACGCCGGTCTCCGACGGCGTGTAGACCGCGCCGGCGTTGACGACGTCGGCAAGAACCACCTCGTGGCAGATGACCCGCCGCCCCGCCAGCAGCTCCGGCATTGGCGTCAGAATCCACAGGCCGTGGCACAGGAACCCCTTGACGATGGCGGGATTCATCATGGCCCGGCGGATGAAGCGGACCGCCGGCGGGGTGCGCGCCCCATCGCCCGAAACGGTCTCGCCTTCGGGCGTCTCGAAATACCGCAACCGGCAACTGGTGTAGTTGGCGGCCATGATGACGGCGGCATAGTCGCCGGGATCAATGGTCTCCAGATCCACGGACACCGTCAGCGTTTCCGGCGTCTTGCCGGGCTCGGTCACGTCGCTGAGGAAGGCGATCTCGCTCTGGCCCCACAGGCGGGAGACGAAAAGAACCTCGGCGCCGTGGGCCGCGAAGTGCTTGCAGTAGGCGGCCAGTTCTTCGGGCACGAACTCGCTTTCGACGAGGATGGCGACCTTGCGGGTCGCCAGTAGGGGCGTGGTCATGGCGGCGCGCCTTTTGCTGTGCGGGTGCTATGCGGGCGCTATTGCGGGCGGCTGGGTTCGGGACAGCGCCTTGAAGACGACCGCGAGTTGGGCGTCCTTCATCGAGTCGTCGATGAGGATTTGGAACGTATCCGCCGGACCCGGCACCAGATCGGCCCGATTTACCCCGTTGACCCGGACATCCGTGATGCGAAGCGTGCCGGGCGGGAAGAAGTCTGGCAGGACGTTGATGGATGTCATGCCCTTGTTTTTGTTCAGCCTGAAATACAGGCAGAACGTGGAGTCGCGGCCTTTCGCCTCGGCCGGAATCAGGTAGGATCGGATGTAGAGGTGAGCCAGGAAATTCAGTTCGAAAGCGTGATAACCCGAGATGGCATGGCCGCCCTTGTCCGCGAAAGAGCCCTGGATGATGGGCATTCCGGTATCGTCGGTTCGGAAGAATATGCCCTGTCGGTCCCGGTCGAGGAAATACAGGTTCCAGAACGCCATAAGGTCGTGCGCTTCCTGGTAGTAGCGCCCATCCTGCGGGAAATGGTGGTGCAGGATCAGATAGGCGAGAATACCCTGTTCCTGCTGCCAGAAATCCTTGTGCGTTCCCCAGGTGAACTGGACGGGCATTCCGTTGGCCGGCGCCCGCTCCACACAGTCATAGACACCCGGCCGGGTCCGATCCAGGCCCACCCGGATCATGTCGTCGCCCAGCTTTTTGGCCAGGGTGAGTGCCCTGTCTGCGCGCGTGCGGAAGTCGTTGGCTTGGCGTGTCTCACCGCGTTGCCGGTGCTGCGTCTCGCACATTTCGTAGTAGTTCGCGACCCGACACAGGTTCCAGGCGATCTTTAGGTTGTGGCCGATGATGGCGCGGTTCTGCTGCCAGCCCCAGGCTTGGTCGGGCGTCCAGTCGGCGTGGAAGCGCTCGTTGGCATAGGGGCATTCCTCTTCAAGGAACTTCCCGACGATCAGGTCGGTGGTTTCCTTCAGAATGGTGCGGCAGGTTTCCAGCAAGGCGTTCAGGGAACTTCGGGCATCGCCGCGCACGGATGGCTCCAGCGCCTGAATCAAGGTGATGAGATACGCCGGGATGTGGTCGCCGATGGAGTTCCAGTTCTTGCGCAGGCGGTTGCCGGTCTGGTTGAGCTGGTCGCTGTCGGGCCGCATGGTGCCGGGATCAATATGGGAGAAATAGCCACCCTGGCCCGGAAACGGCGGGGCACCGCGGTCCGGATCGTTGGGGCCGTCGTGGAAGAAGGCCTGGAAGGTGTCGATGGTGCGGCGGATGTCATCCAGGACTTCCCAGTCCATGGTGATCCGGAAGTACTGCGTCAGGCCGGCCAGGGCGTAGATCTGTTCGTAAAGCGGGATGGTGTTGCGGTCGTCGTCGCCTTGTGAGGGTACCAGCAACGTCACCGAGCCGTCCGCATGGCGCCGCCGGCCATAGGCCCAGAACACATACTTGCCGTCGTGGCTGACCTGTCTGAAGGCCTCGCGCTGATAGGCCACTCCAGCGCGCGCGGCCAGGAAATAGCGTTCATTGCCGGTCAGCAGATAGGCCGACGACAGGCCGTAGATCAGGCGCGCCAAGGTCGCGCATTCCTGAACGTCATCGTTTTTGGGCATTCCCTGGATGTTAAGATTGGTGCGGTAAAACTGCGAGAAGTCGTCGATCGTGTAGCTGCGCCGATGGTCAAACAGATTGTCCAGCCAACGGTTGGCCATCTGCGAGATCTGCGACAGCCACCAGTGGGTTTCCTCGAACAGCACCCGGCCCGGCTGTGACGTCACGATGTTGATTTTCTCGGCCGAGAACAACGACGTGTGGTCATAGACCATGTATGTGCCCTCGACCACCACATAAGCGCCTTGGTGGACGTACTTCCGGACACGTCCGGGCACGCTGTCGGGGGCCTCGTCGGGCGGTGCATCGGCAGGCGGCGGCATGCTGTCGCGATTGACGCCGTCCAGGTTCGTCATCACCGAGATCCAGCAGGTGTCGCTGACCAGAACCGGAAGGGTCCGATCGTCGCGGAGATGAACACGGAAGGTGGCCTTTGCCGGGTCCAGCTCGGTCACGACACCAGCTATGGTGGTGTTTTGGTAGTGCGCCTGCATTGTGCCCCCGGCTGTCATTCATTGAACCGCGCCCCGCGCACGACCCATTGGTCAGCTCACTTCAGGCGAGACAGCAAGTCAAGAACGTAATTGCGGCAATCTGTATATTCAGGTTGCCGTCACATCGCGATAGCGGCACTGCGCTCCGCAGCCGCGTCCCGATCCGGGGGTTCAGCCGTCGAGGACAACCGTGGGGGGCGCCGGGCGGCCGTTGAACGGCGCCATCAGGGACGATAGATAAGCCCCGCACTGTCCCACGATCGCCACATCCCCGACGCCGGGACGGGGCAGCGGTGCGTCGCGTGTCACCACGTCGGCCGGGCCGTTGCTGGCCCCGTACACCATTGTCGGACCGGGGGCCGTGTCCAGGAGTTGCAAACCGTCCCGTTCGGCCCGGAAAAACCCCACCGGATAGTCCTCGTACCGAGGCGCGACCACCCAGGGCGCAGCCAGGACCACGACTCTGTGCGTCGCTCTGTCGTGGACCGCTGCAACCCGGGCGGTATAGACCCCGGCCGGGGCGAGGATATGCTCGCCGACCTCGACCGCCAGGGTCACGGCGCAACCGCGTTGGCGCAAGGGCTCCGTCAGGCGCTCTCGGGCCGCCGTCCACAAAGCGGACCCCAGGCAGGGCGGGGCGTCGGACAAAGGCCGGACCGGCCAGCCCCCGCCCAGGCTGATCCGAAGCGTGGGCGGGACCCCTTCCAGCGCACCCAGGGCGGCGGCGAGCACCTCCAGCGCCGGCGCTTCCAGGCGCGCCGCGTCGTCCGGCGCCGTGACGCTGGCGTGCGCGTGCAGGCCGGTCAGGGGACATCCGGCGGCGGCGAGCCGGGCCAGCGCGGCGGGCAGGTCCGAAGGGTCCAGGCCAAACTTTTCGCCATAGGTCCCGGCGCCGGCCGACAGCCGCACCCCGACGCCCCGGCCGGGATGGCGCGCGCTCCACAGCGCCACCTGATCCAGGGAGTCCAGGTAGGCGCGCGCGCCCAGGGCCGCCAGCCGATCGAACAGGGCGGCATCAGCCCAGGGCGACGTCCAGGTGATGCGGCGCCCCTCGGCCCCGACGGCCAGGACCGCGTCGAGTTCCTCGGTCCCGCACACGTCAAGATCCAGCCCCAGTGCGATGGCGACCCCAAGCGCGCCGGGATGGGGCTGCGCCTTGACGGGATACCCATAGGCCCCCCAGGCGTCGCGAAGGGCGGCCAGGCGGGCCTCCAGCGTGGGGCGGTGCAGCAGGAAGGCGGGATGGTCCAGGCGGGTGGCCCGGGCCAGGATTGCGGCCGGCGGTGACACAGACGGCCCCATGACCGCCGTCGCCTCAATCCGCACCGGCGGTAAACCGCCGGATCAACGCGCGCAGGTCCTCGCGAACCGGAAGCGTGACCTGACCGTCGCCATCGGTCACCCCGCCGTCGAAAGTGACCTTGAAGAACTGAGCTTCGGGTTCGATGACGTGGCCGATACGTGGCAGTTCGGTCAACTCGATGCCTTCCGGTGGGGTGACCTCTACATGGGCGCGCCCGATGGACCGGTCACTGCGATTGAAGACCATGACCTGGGAGCGGAGTCTTGGGGTTGCCGCCACGCGGTCGCGCAGGGGCGGTCGCGACACCGGGGCCAGCCCGGCGAAGGCGGCCATGTGTTCCAGCACGATGTCGGTCTCGTTCATCTCGGCATCCAGGCGAGCGGCCAGGGCCGACGAGGCGGTGAAGCGCGGGTTGATCTCGGTGAAGTACAGGTCGCCGTCCCACAGCAGGACGTCGGCGCCGAAACACCCCCTGTATCCGGCCCGGGCCAGCCACGCGCCCATGCGGGCAACCGCCCGCTCCAGTTCGTCAAGGACTGCCACGTCCAGGCCGCGCGCGAATGCGAAGTCACTGCCGCAAAAGCCGAACGGCCGAGTGGTGCAATCCGAAAGCCCCAGCAACTGAAGCGACGGCGCCGAGAGGGTCACGGACCCATCCTCGAAGACCACGGCGTTGATGCTCAGGGGCAGCGCGCCGTCCATGTAGGTGGACACGGATACAATGCCCTCGTCGGCCCGGTTGCAGAAGGCGTGGATCTCGCCCAGATCGCGCGCCAGGGTAATGGAGGCGCCGCCGGAGCCCGTGGCCATGCGCACCACGCACGGCAGGGTCTGCGAGCGTCCCATGATCTCCAGCCAGTCCACAACGCTGTAGTGACGCCACGGGATGACGCGCAGGCCGAGGGCTTCCATTTGGCTTTCCACCCAGGGCTTGTATTCGAATGCCCGTTGCTGGAGGTGCGGCAGGCCCCAGTATGCACAACTGCCGCCGCTGGGGTAGATCAGCGAGGACAGGAACGCACTGGGCCGATAACACATCAGCACGGATGGCTGGCGCAGCAGCCGCAGCAGGCGCGCGCGCATGGATTCCAGCTTGGCCGGCAGCATGGCGTCGATGTTGACGGTGTTGAGATCGACGCGGCGGCCCCAGGTGTCCTCCAGGGTCAGCGTGATCCAGTCCGCGCCGTCGTGATCGGCCGGGGCGATGATACCCCCGGCGCAGGCCAGTTCCGGGAACTCGGCCAGCGCCTGCCCATCGGAGGCACGGTTGCCGAACCATACCAAACGGCGCCCCTGGATGACGCGGCGGATCTGGTCGAGCCGGGTCGCGCGCCTCATGACACCGACCCGGACTCTGGCAGGGCGACGCAGTTGTGCTGGCAGGGCACGCATTCGGGACCGGGCCGCAGGCCGTGCCGGTCGGCGATCTCGGACGTTTCCTGCCAGGCCGCACGCAGCAGCGCCACCGAGGGTGGCGCGGTGTCGGCCAGTGGCGTACCGGGGCTGGGGCGGAACGGACTGAGAACCGGCTGACAGCCGCGTTCGCACAGCCAGCGCACACCGGCAAGGGTGTCCTCCAGAGGCTCCAGTCCGACGATGATCAGCGAGCGCACCCGGCCGGGACCGGGAAAGCGGGCGGCGGCGTCCTCGATGTGGTGGCCGAAGACGGTGCGGCCGATGGCCGCCTTCTGCGGCGCGATGCGGCGCTGGGCGGCCTCGCCGAACAGTTCCAGGTTGATCGACAGGCCGTGGACGCCGGCCTCGGCCAGGGCGGGAACGATGCCGTCGCTGGCCTCGCGCGGCGTGTACATGACATCGACGGGCAGCGGCAGGGCGTCGGC
>CAYFTQ010000070.1:0-10026 GCA_964346035.1 uncultured Roseospira sp.
CGGGGACCCCATGATGTGGGGTGCCCAGTGACCCTTGCCGCCCCACCAGCGGCGCGTTCCGCAAGGCCGTGGACGCCGGCCCGGTGCATATGACCGAACTGGCCGAGATCTGGCGGCGCCGACGCCTGATCCAGGGCCGATAGCGGCGCGTGGCGCCCCGGGCGCCGACCTTCACGCAAGCATCATGGGAGTGTCATGCGGACGTCACTGACCGCGCGTATCGTCTCGCCATTGGTTCATCTGGAGATCTCACCATGCGCGTGTCAGCCGTTCGCCGCTCCGTCTCGGCCCTGTCCCTCGGCGCCCTTCTGGCCGGCACCGCGCTGGTCTGTCCGGGCCGGGCCGGGGAGTTGACCCTGTCGCGCCTGACGCCCAACCCCTATGGCGCGGTGGAAGAGCTGTACGGCCTGTCCGGCCCGGTGCTGGACGGAACGCCGGTCACTCTTACGGCACCAGAGGGCCTGGCCTTTCCGGCGCCCATGCTGCACGAGGGCGAGTCGCGCCACCTGCGCGTCCTGCACTTCAACGATCTGCACAACTACCTGACCAAGCCGCACGCCAAGAAGGGCGACACATACGTCTTCGCCCAGATGGTCAGCATCGCGCGCGAGACCCGCGCCGCCGCCGGAAAAGACGATATCGTGCTGTTCCTGTCCGCCGGCGACGACCACACCGGCGGTGTGTTCGACGAGCTGACCGGATTCATCCCCGCAGACTTCGTCGTTGACCCGGCCTACACCGCCTACACCTTGGCGGGCGTTGATGCCACTGTGCTCGGCAATCACGAGTTCGACCGTGGCACCCGGATGCTGGCGACCTGGATCGAAAGCGCGCCCCTGCTGCCCGTGGTCTCCGCCAACACCATCGGCGGCCCGCTTGTCGATCAGGGCGAACACTACCATCCGGCGCTGATCGCCGTGGCCAAGGGTTTGCGGATCGGCATCCTGGGCCTGACCACGGGCGAGGATACCCGAATCGGAACGCCCGAGAACCCCGGCCTGGCGATCGAGAGCCCACTGGCAACCATAGAGGCCCTGCTTCCTGCGCTGGCGGAGAAGACCGACCTGGTCATCCTTCTGACCCACCTGGGCTATGGCGCGGGGTCTGATGTCTCCGGCAAGGCCGGCGCCATGCGCCGCATCGGCGAGGGCGACAGCGCGGTCGCTGACCTGGCCGGCGATCTGGTGGACAGCCCGGTCGTCCTGGTGGGCGGCCACACCCATACGGTCCTGAACGCCGACAGCCTGGATCAGGTCTTCAACGGCGTGCCGGTGCTTCAGGCCGGTGGCCACGGCAGCCACCTGGGCGACTTCCGCGTCGCCCTGACCGGTACCGGCGCGGGCGCCACCGCCGGCGACATGACGGCCGCCCTCCATGTCCTGAAGAAGAGCGACGTGCGCGTCGCCGCCGATGATCCCGCGCATGCCACCCTGCAACAGAACGGCGATTGGGACGCCGGGTTCGAGCGCCTGGTGATCGACCCCCTGCGCGTCCGCCTGGATCTGGTTCTGCAAGAACAGATCGCGGCGCTCGACGCGACCGACGCCATCGGCACAGAGGCGACCGTCGCCAACCGCTATATCGGCGAAACGGCCATTGCCAACCTGATGAACGATCTGTTGGTGGCGCGCTCGGAAAGCTATCCTGACGGCGCGGTGGACATCGCCGCCTTCAACGCCACCGGCCTGGTCAAGGGCGTTCCCGCGTCCGGCCCGCTGACCTTCGAGGACTGGTTCGGGGTCATGCCGTTCACCGACAGCGTGCAGATCGTCGAGATGACCGGCGCCGACATCCTGGACATGCTGGAAAGCAACGCCAAGCGAATCGTGCGGCCCGAGGAACTGGACTCCGGCGCCGTCGATCTGTCCGGGTATGTCAGCCGGGGCTTCCTGCATTTCTCGTCGGGCCTGCGTTATACCCTGGTCCTGAACAAGGATGCCGCAAGCGCCACGGTGCGCGACGTGACCATCCACGGCACGCCGGTTGAAGAGATGATGGACGAGACCGTCCGGGTGGCCTTCGGCAGCTACATCGGCAACGGCGGCTTCTCGGAGGCCTGGAACGGCAAGACCATCTCCGGCGGCGTGCCGGGCGAGATCGCGGGCTATGACCTGACCGCCCTGCCCAAGCGCGACACAGGGTTCGTCTATCGCAACGAGATCGTGGCCGAAATCCGCGAGGCCGGCACCGTCTCCCCGGACCTTGGCGCGCGCCTGGACGGCCGCCTCGGCGTGGTCCCGGAGTAGGGGCCACCCGGCCGGCGTCGGCGCCAAGCCACCATCGCGCGCCCCGAACGCCTTGACGGACCCGGGCGGCTCGTGGTCCGCATTGGCGGACCGGGGCGCGCGGGGGCCCCGGTGGATCGCGCGGAGGCTCCCATGTCGCGATTGAGCGACCATCCCGACTGGACCTATCTGCTGCGCGAGGTGGATGGCGTCTATCGTCGCGGCTCGGCCGGTGGCAGCGTGCCAATCCGGTCCCATCAGCGGCGCGTTCGCGAAACCCTGAACCGGGCCGTGCAGCACGACCCGGCATTGATGGCCGTGGAGCGCCGGGTCCAGCCCGTGGTGGCGCACCTGGGGCGGGCGCTGGACCGCGCGGTGGAAGGGCCGCTGGCCGCGCTGGCCCGGGCCCTGATACGGGTCGAGGCCGGATTGGCGTGGGACCTGGGCTATCGGCGTCTGCCGCCAGCACTGGCGCGGCGATACGCCTTTGCCGAACTGCTGGGACCGCGCGGTCCCGTGCAGGCGGACAGCCTCATCCTCGGGCTGGTATTGCTGGCGCCGGGCACGACCTATCCACAGCATCGCCATCGCGATATCGAGGAAAGCTATGTCTCGATGGCCGGGGCCTGGTCTGAGAACGACGCCGCCGTCCATGCCCCGGGATCGTTGATCCTGAACCGGGCCGACGAAACCCACCGCCTGACGGTGGGCGACCAGGAACCCTGCCTGCTGGCCTATGCCTGGATCGGCCCGCCGGAGCATCTGGCGAACCCGGACATGCGGCTGGGGGCCCCGGGCCGGGGCCAAAACGGCCGCTAGCACCGAACGGCCGGGGCCGGGGCCGCCCAACCTCAGGTGCGGAACCCTAGGTGCGGGTCAGGACCGTCGCGCGCATGGGCTGGTCAAGCAGGGCGGCACCCTCCTCATCGCGCGGCTTGTCGGCCAACACGGCCCCGAAATGACGGCGCAGGCCGTCCGGATCGGCCTCGAATATGGCGGCGCGGGTCGGGCTGATCCGAACCTGCTGGTCGCGCCAGGATTCGAAATCCAGCTTTCTTGAGATGGTCACATACTCGAACTCGCGATCGAGTCGGACAGGGAGCGGGCCGGCGGCGGCATCGTGCAGCGCTTGATGGGCGCGCGCGCGCACCTCGAACTCGTCATCCACCGGCTTGTTGAGCCGATAGTTGGCCCCGCGCGCCACCGGCTCGAAAGCGACCACCGCGCCGCCCGGCCGCGTGATCCGCACTGCCTCGGCCACAGCGGCGGCCATCAGCGCCACCGGAACGTGATGCAGACTGTTGAAGAACAGCGCGATCTGATGGCTGGCGTCGGCCAGCGGCAATGCCTCGGCGCCGGCTTCGACGTACGATTCGCCACCAACGGACTCGGCCGCGCGGGCCTTGGCGAGTTGGACCGGGTTGGGGTCAAGGCCGGTCACCAGCGCGCCGGCCCCGGTCAGGAAGCGGGTCCAGGTACCATCGCCGCACCCGATGTCGGCCAGACGCAGGTTGGCCAGCGGCGGCAAGGTTTCCAGAAGGGTCGCCCGGCTGCCCTTGACGGGCAGGTCAGGTTCGACGGGATCGGCGTCGTGAGCGGGGTGGTCGTTTGAGGCGTACGCAAACGGCGGAAAGGACGTCATGGGCATCACTCTGTCTGATACGCGGACGGCTTCCGCGCCGCCGTTCTACAGGTCCGGACGTTCCGGGCGGTACAGAACCTTGTTGGCGTTCTCGTAGCCCTCGATGTACTGCGCCAGTTCGTGCCGGCGGGTGACCGCAGCTTCAATCTGCTGGCGCATGTGATCGGGGGCGGCGGTGCTGCCATCGGCGCCGCCCGGGGCGCGCTCCAGGAACTGCCGAAGGTTGTAACTCTCGATCAGGTCGGCGCTGAAGCTGAGCAGACCGCCGGGACGCGCCTTGCGCTGGTCGGTGTGATAGACGGAAACGGAGAACGAGCCGGTCCGGCCACCCTTGCGCTCCAGGATGGCGGCGCGCAAATACCCGGAGAACGGGGTGACAACCACGGCCGTCTGGCTGTCGTGCTGAACCACCAGATCGGTATCCTGGGCCCCGGGGAACAACTCCGCCGAGGCTGTGCGCACGGTGCGTTCGTCCAGGTCGGCGCCCTGGGCCAGCCGCTCGATCGTGGCGATGGGCGGAGAATCGCGGGTGGTGAAAACCGTTTGACCCCCGACGTGCAACGAAACCCAGTTGTCGCGGTTGAACTGCCGTTCATAGCCGGACACTTTGCGCTCCCACAGGGTTCCCCACTCGGGAGGATACGGATTCCCGGCCCGGAAGATATGCGGATCACGCATGAAGCGTTCAGCGACGATGGCGGCCATACGCAGGGCGCCCGCAACATTGTGGCCACGCACGACCACCGTGTTGGTCTCGGACCGCGCGGCGACTTCCATGGTCAGACGGTTGCTTTTCAGCACCCAGTTCGGATCCTGGTCACGTCCGGAACCGGCCCGGTCATCGAACCGGTGGATGACGGACTTCTCGCGATAGAGCGTTGTCGGGCCGATGGAGGCCATGCGTACCAGCTTCGCCTTTTTGGACGGGTTGTTGATGGGCCGGGGCGCACCGACCGGCCCCGCCGCGCGGCGCTGACGGCGGAGAGGCAATCGGAAGCCCCATGTCTACAGGAGCGCACCTGGGATGGAAAGAGGGACTGACCCGAAACGGTCATCGGCACGCACCGCCCTGGCCGTGGTGGTGCTGGGGGCGCGGGTGCATCCGGACGGCTCGCCCAGCGCCGCCCTGGTCCGGCGCGTGCGGGCGGGCGTATCGCTGCTGGCCGGGGGTGCGGCGGACGGGGCGCTCCTGGTCATGAGCGGCGGCCACGGCAAGGGCCACCGCCCGCCCCTGCCCACGGAAGCCGCCGTGATGGCCGACCTCGCCCGTCGGGCCGGGCTGACGGACGCCGTCCCGATCCGGCTGGAGGATCGCTCCCGCACAACGCTGGAAAACGCTCGCGCGGTGACCGACATGCTGGCGCCGCTGGCGCCAGAACGGGTTCTGGTCGTGACCGATCGGACACACCTGCCGCGCGCTCTCATGTGCTTCCGCGCCGCGCGGCGGGTCTGCCGGGTCGGCTGGCGCATCGAGGGCCACGGTGTGCCCGCCGGCAACCGGGCCGAAGCGACGCGAGCCGGGGCGCGCGAGGCGATCGCCCGCGTGCTCTACCGCATCCGGCTGCTGCGCGGCGCCATGCTTGCCGCAGTGCCGCCCGGTCGGCATGATGGTCGGCCCGGCCAGGTTCCGGCCCCGCCGCCCGGAGAGCCCAAGGCTTAGGGGCAGCCCCGCTCCAGGACCCCGTTCGCTCATGTCCGCCAACGCCGCCGCCAACCCTGCCGCCAACCCTGCCGCCAACTCTGCCGACGGCCACGCCGCCACCAGCACGCCCAAGGACGACCGTCCGATGGCCGGCGTTCGCGTTCTGGACGCCGCCAGTTTCATCGCCGGACCGTTCACCACCGCCATCCTGGCCGAGTTCGGCGCCGAGGTCATCAAGGTGGAGCAGCCCGGCTGCGGTGATCCCATGCGTCGCTTCGGCACGCCGACGGCACGGGGGGATTCGCTCGCCTTCCTGAGCGAGGCCCGCAACAAGCGCTCGATCACGCTCGACCTGCGCAAGCCCGATGGCGCGCGCCTGTTCCTTGACCTGGCCAGGACCTGTCAGGTGGTGTGCGAGAACTTCCGCCCCGGCACCATGGAACGCTGGGGTCTTGGGTGGGAGGCGCTGAGCGCCGACAACCCGGCGCTGGTCATGCTGCGGGTCAGCGGTTATGGCCAGGATGGCCCCTATGCTCAGCGGCCCGGCTTCGCCCGCATCGCCCATGCCGTCGGCGGCCTGACCCATCTGGCCGGCATGCCGGACGGACCGCCGGTCACGCCCGGCTCGACCTCGCTGGGCGACTACATGAGCGGCCTGTTCGGCGCCGTCGGCGTGCTGATGGCGCTGCGCCACGCCGAGCGCACCGGCCAGGGTCAGGTGATCGACGTCGCCTTGTACGAATCGGTCTTCCGGGTGCTGGACGAGATGGCGCCGCGCTACGCCCATGATGGCACCGTGCGCGGGCGCGAGGGCGCGGGAACGCTGAACGCCTGCCCGCACGGCCACTTTCCCTGCGGCGATGGCGCCTGGGTAGCGATCGCGTGTACCAGCGACAAGATGTTCGCGCGGCTGGCGGCCGTCATGAGGCGGCCCGATCTGGCCCGGACCCACGGCGCCGTCGCCGACCGGCTGGCCGACCGCGCCCATGTGGACGGCCTGGTGGAGGCCTGGACCCGAACCATGGACCGCGACACCGTCGTGCGCCTGTGTACCGAGGGCGAGGTTCCCTGCGGCGCCGTCAACACCATCGCCGACATTTTCGCCGATCCCCAGGTGGCGGCGCGCGGCAATCTGGTCGCGGTGCCGGTGCCCGGCCTGGGTTCGGTGACGCTGCCCAACGTGCTGCCGCGCCTGTCCGCGACGCCGGGCCGCGTGGACCACGCCGGCCCCGCGCTGGGCGCCGATACGGACGCCATTCTTGGCGGCGATTTGGGCCTGTCCACCGCCGAGATCGCCCGCCTGCGCGCCGAGGGCGTGGTCTGAACCCATTCCGCACGGGGAACTTTACCCCCATCTCGGGTGTTGACCCTGGAAACGGCCGCCCCCCTTCCCCATCATCAGTCGGGATATCGTTGAAACCCTGGCCGCGCGGCGCCCGCTGCCGCCCCGGGCTCACCATCACCACAGGAGGTCAACCGTCATGTCCAGCGAGGGACTCCACGCACCGCGCGAGCGCCTGTCCCGCGACACCCTCACCCAGCATCACGCCATCGTCTCGGTGATGGAGGAGTTGGAGGCCGTCGATTGGTACCGCCAGCGCGCCGACGACTGCGAGGATCCCGCTTTGCGGGAAATCCTGCTCCATAACATGCGAGAAGAGATGGAGCACGCCTGCATGGTGCTGGAGTGGATGCGCCGCAACAGCGCCGACTGGGCAGACTACATGAAGACCTATCTGTTTACCGAAGGCGACATCACCGACCTGGAGGAAGAAGACACCGGCAAGGCCGGCAAAGGCGGGGGCGACACGGGCGACGACGCCCCGGCGGCCGGCCGACCCGGCGGTCGCTTCACCATCGGCGCCATCGACGACGGCGGGGAGAGTTGATCTTATGGATTTCCTGAATCGCCAACAGGCCCCCTTCGACAGCGCCATCTGGGCGCAAATCGACAAGGCCGCCGCCTCGGCCGCGCGTGAACTGATGACCGCGCGCCGGTTCCTGGAGGTCGGCGGCCCCTATGGCCCCGGCCTGACCTCCATCGAGATGTCCAACGACGACTATTGCCGCCAGCCGGACCCGGGCGAGGCCGGCGCCGTCATGGGACGGGCCGTCTCGGTCCCCATGCTGCGCAAGACCTTCAAGCTCTCGCTCAGGCGCATCGCGGCCTATCTGTCCAACGGCCAGCCGCTGGATCTGTCGCCGGCCGAGGACGCCGCCGAGGCGATGGCCCGCCTGGAAGAGCAGATCGTCTATTACGGCCGGCCCGAATTCGGCCTGCCGGGCCTGCTGGAGAACACGGGCGCATGCCGCATCGACGGCGGCGACTGGACCCGCCCGGACGAGGCGCTGGAAGACGTGCTCGCGGCCGTCACTCGGCTGGACGAGGCGGGCTTCCGGGGGCCGCACGCCCTGGCCCTGGCGCCGAAGTATTACAACGCCTTGTTCCGGCGCTATCCGGACAGCGAGATGGTCCTGATCAACCACCTGCGGCGGCTGTGTACAAAGGGCATCTACAAGGCCAGCATCGACGGCGCCGCCGTCATCGACCCGCGCGTGGGTACGCTGGAAATCGGCCAGGACCTGATGTGCGGCTTTGTCGGCAACGACGGCATCCACTGCGAACTGTTCGTCAATGAAAGCCTCGTGCTGCGCATGCAGGACGAGAACGCGGTCTGCGTCATTAACCCCAAGGCGGCCTGAGGATCGGGCGTTCCGGCGGGTCCGTGGCCGCCGTCATACGGGGCGGGGCTCGCCCCCGCCCCGCGCCCGGCGGGCCGATGCCCGACGGCCTTCCCGGCGCGCCGCTCATTTGCCGATGCAGAAGTCCGAGAACACCACGTCCAGCAGGTCCTCCACATCCACCCGCCCGGTCAGGCGGCCCAGCGCCCGCGTGGCCAGGCGCAGGTCCTCGGCCACCAGTTCGGGAAGCGGCGCGTCCCGGGCGCGGCGCAGCGCGTCGCGGGTCTCTGCCATGGCGTGGCGGTGACGCACGCGGGTCAGCGGCGGCGGCGCGCCGGCGCCGGCTTCCGCCTGGGCTTGCACGCGCGCGGACAGACACGCAAGCAGTTCTTCCAGCCCGACCCCGGTGGCCAGCGACAACGGCATCGGCACGCGACCGTCCGGAAGGCTGGACCGGGGCGCCCCCACTGGCAGAAGGTCGCACTTGTTGAGGACCACAAGCGCGTCGGCATCGGCGGCCAGGGCGGCCACGGCGGCATCATGACAGGCATCGGCTGCGGCGCCGTCCAGCAGCAACAATCGGATGTCCGCCGCCTCGGCGCGAGCGCGGGCGCGACGCACACCCTCTTGTTCGATGACGTCGGCAGACTCGCGCAGCCCGGCGGTATCGGCCAGCACGACCGGAATGCCGTCCAGATCAAGGTGAACCTCGATCACGTCCCGCGTTGTGCCGGCGACGGCCGAGACGATGGCGGCATCGCGCCGGGCCAGGGCATTGACCAGGCTGGACTTGCCGGCGTTGGGCGGCCCCAGAACGGCGACCTGGACGCCGTCACGCAAACGTTCGCCGCGCGGCGGCGCCTCCAGGTGGGCCGTGATCTCGTCGGCCAGGGCTCCGGCCTCGGCCAGCAGGTCCGGCAGCAGGGCGTCCGGCAGGTCCTCGTCAGAGAAGTCGATGGTCGCCTCAAGGTGGGCCAGCGCCCGGATCAGGCGATCACGCCAGCCGTCGGACAGGCGCGCCAGTGCGCCGTCCATCTGGCGCAGGGCCTGGCGGCGCTGGGCGGTGGTCTCGGCGTCGATCAGGTCGGCCAGACCCTCGACGGCGGTCAGGTCCAGCTTGCCGGCCTCGAACGCGCGTCGGGTGAAGGCGCCGGGCTCCGCCGGGGCCAGCCCGGGCAGCCGTTCCAGCGCAGCCAGCAGGGCAGCGACGGTGGCGCGGCCGCCGTGACCGTGCAATTCCGCCATATCCTCTCCGGTGAAGCTGGCCGGACCCGGAAACCATAGCGCGAGGCCGTCGTCAAGCGACTCACCCGTTTCAGGGTCGCGAAAGCGTGCCCGCGCCGCCCGGCGCGGTGGTGGCGGAGCATGCCGGCCGGTCAGCGCGCACAGGGCGGCGCCGGCGGCCGGACCGCTGATCCGGAACACCGCAACGCCGGCGCGGCCGGGTGCGCTGGACAGCGCGAACAGGGTCTCCGGCGCGGTGACGGGGTCTCCGCTCACGGCGTTTCCGGGTCCGTGCCCTGGCCCTGGCCCGGCTCCTGGCCCTGGCCCGGCTGCTGGTCCGGCGCCCCATAGCCCCCGCCGCCCGGCGTCTCGATCACCATGGCGTCTCCTGGCGCCATGGAGACGGAGGCGGTCGCGCCCAGCGTCTCCTCTCGCCCATCGGCGCGGATCACGCGGTTGCGGCCAAGGCCGCCGGGTGCGCCCCCGGCGGCGCCGAAGGGCGGCACACGGCGGCGGTTGGACAGGATGGAAGCGGTCACGGCCTCTGTGAACAGCAGTCGTCGGGCCACACCGTCGCCGCCCCTGTGACGTCCGCCCCCGCCCGAGCCGCG
>CAYFTQ010000071.1:0-9960 GCA_964346035.1 uncultured Roseospira sp.
ACGGCGGCACCGACTTCAGCGCGGCGCGGCTGGCGATGATGATGGTCGGCAGCGTCATCAGGGTCAGCACCAGACCGCCGACCAAGGGGGCGGATCGGGGCATGCCGAAAAACTGCAGGAAAACCGCCAAGCCAAGCAGACCGAACACGATGGACGGCACTGCCGCCAGGTTGTTGATGTTGACCTCGATGATATCGGTCAGGCGGTTCTTGGGGGCGAATTCTTCCAGGTAGACCGCCGCCGCCACGCCGATGGGAAAGGACAGCGCCAGGGTGATGATCAGGGTGAAGAACGAGCCCACGGCGGCGCCCCAGATGCCGGCCAGTTCCGGCTGGCGGCTGTCCCCGTTGGTGAAGAACCAGACATTGAAGGACCCCTCGACCACCCCCTGACGGACCAACTGTTGCAGATAGCCGCCCTGTGTATCGGTGATCAGCCGTTCGCCCGGCGGCAGCGACCAGGGAATGGCGGTGCTGCCCGTCCTGAGGGCGTCAAACCCGACCGCCGGGTCGATGTTGCCCTTCAGGACCTGGTCGAATTGCGACGCCAGGGGAACGCGCACGCGAAAGCGCTGGCCGACCAGAGCCGGATTTTCAACCACCATGTCACGGATGACATAGTTCGCCCCCGGGCTGACGATATCGCGCACGGCGCGTCGCTCCTGGCGGCCGGTGGCCTCCGGGAACAGGGAATACAGGGCGTCGTTGACCGCAGACTGATAGTCCGCCCTGGCCAGAACGTCCGGATCGCGGTCGCCCTCGGGGTCGATGTCCTGCGGATAGAGCGTGATGTCCAGATTGACCGTGTACTGCACAAAGGCCGTATAGCCTGTGCCGATGATGGTCACGAACAGCGTCACCAGCATGGCCAGGGCCAACACGATGGCCAGGATACCATAGGCCTGAAAGCGCTTTTCGGCGGCATAGCGCCGCTTCAGGGTGGCGCGCATCCTTTCGGTCGCGTTGGGGACCATACCGTCTTGCGTTGTCATTAGCGGTCTCTCGTTGCCATGGGCCGGGACGGGCCGAATCGGGACGGGCCGAATCGGGACGGGGACGTCGGGCCGCGACCTAGTCGTACTGTTCCCGGTACTTGCGAACCACGTGCAGGGCGATGATGTTCAGCAGCAGGGTCATGACGAACAGCACCAGACCCAGGGCGAAGGCGGCCAGGGTCTTGGGGCTGTCGAACTCCTGGTCACCGACCAGCAGGGTCACGATCTGAACCGTCACGGTGGTGACCGCCTCCGCCGGGTTGGCGGTCAGGTTGGACGTCAGGCCGGCGGCCATGACCACGATCATGGTTTCGCCAATGGCGCGGCTGACGGCCAGCAGCACGCCGCCCACGATGCCCGGCAGGGCGGCAGGGAAGATCACCCTGCGCACGGTCTCGGACTTGGTCGCGCCCAGGCCGTAGGATCCTTCGCGCATCGACTGCGGCACCGAGGTGATGACGTCGTCCGACAGCGAACTGACGAACGGAATGATCATGATGCCCATGACAACGCCGGCGGCCAGCGCGCTTTCCGACGAGACATCAAGGCCGATGGCCTCGCCCCACTCGCGGAAGAACGGCGCCACCGTCAGCGCCGCGAAAAAGCCGTAGACCACGGTGGGAATGCCGGCCAGGATCTCCAACATCGGCTTGACCACGGCGCGCACCTTCAAATGGGCGTATTCGGCCATGTAGATCGCCGACAACAGGCCGATGGGCACGGCCACGCACATGGCGATGAACGAGATCAAGAGCGTCCCCGCGAACAGCGGGATGGCGCCGAAGCTGCCGGAGGCGCCCACCTGACCCTCGCGGATGGCCATCTGCGGGCTCCAGTGCAGCCCGAACAGGAACTCCGTGAAGGGGATCTTGGCGAAGAACCGCATGGCTTCGAACAACAGCGACAGCACGATGCCGAGCGTGGTGAGAATGGCCACCGTCGAGCACAAAATCATGAACCAGGTCACGGCCCGCTCGACCCGGTTGCGGGCGCGCATATTCGGGCTGATGCGGGTCCAGGCGAAGCCGGCCCCGGCCCCGGCGACGCCGACGCAGGCGGCGAACATCAGCCAATAGCTGGTCTGGCGATAGCCGGCGTAATAGTCCGCCACCTCCTGGATGAAGGCGGCGTGCCCGGCCGAGGCGGTGCCGGCGGCCATGTTGCGGATCTCGGTCTGCAACAGGGCGAACTGATCCTTGCCCAAGTCTTCCAGACGGATGGTGGTGGCGTCCTGGGGCAGGTTGAGCAGCAGGGCCAGCTTGGAGTTGCGGATCTCCTCCATGTTGCCGGGCTCGGCGATATGGGTCTGGAAGTAATCCAGGGCCGCGTTCATGGCCAGGATCGGCTCCAGCGGCACCCACAGCAGCAGCAGAACAACCGCCGGCACGGCCGCCCACAGCGCGACGAAATGGCCGTGATAGCCGGGCAGGGAGTGCAGAGTCCGGGCCACTCCCCCGCTTGTTGCCACGGCGCGCTGGCGCCCCATGAAAAACCCTGCAAGCGCCAGAACCAGGATGACGCCGAAGACCAGCAACGTGTTCATGCGGTGATGTTCCGTGTTGTCGGTGGCTCTGGGGGGCGGCGCCCTCAAGCAGCCCGGGGTGTTTTGGTATGCCGTCGGCGCGACGACGCCGGCGGAACACCGAAGCATCCCGTAACCGAAAAAGGGATGTGCGCGAGGCCCGGACGGGCACCAGCGACCGGTCGGAACCGGTCGCTGGCTGATCTCGCCGCGCGTGGCGGCGGGTATCCGTCCCGAAACGAGGGACCCTTAGTTGACGTTGTCAACCTTGTTCAGGACCGCGTTGCGCACGGACTCGCGCTCGGCGTCCGGCATCGGGATCAGGCCCTTGTCGGACAGGTAGCCCTCGGGGCCCCAGGCCGCTTCGGTGGTGTACTCCTCCAGGAACTGTTCCATGCCGGGGATGACGCCCATGTGGGCCAGCTTGACATAGACGAACAGCGGGCGGGAGACCGGATAGGCGCCAGAGGCGATGTTCTCGAAGGTCGGCGCTTCGCCGCCGATCGGGGCGCCCTGAAGCTTGTCCATGTTCTGGTCAAGGAACGAAAAGCCGAAGATGCCGAAGGCAGCCGAATTGGCTTCCAGCTTCTGAACGATCAGGTTGTCGTTCTCGCCGGCCTCGATGAAGGCGCCGTCCTCGCGAATGCCGAAAGCGCGGGCCTTGAACTCGTCCTTGGACAGACCCTTGCATTCTTCGAAGGCCTCGCAGCCTTCTTCCATGACCAGTTCATGAAAGGCGTCGCGGGTGCCGGAGGTCGGGGGCGGCCCCAGAACCTCGATCTTGGCGTCCGGCAGGCTGGCGTCGATGTCCGACCACGTGGTGTTCGGATTCGGGACCCACTGGCCGTCAACCGGGAGGTCCTTGGCCAGGGCCATGTAGACCTGCTTCTTGGTCAGGTTCACGGACGGTCCCGCCTTGGAGTTGGCGAACACGATGCCGTCGTAGCCAACCTTCATTTCCGTGATCGCGCCGACGCCGTTGGCGGCGCAGGTCTCGATCTCGGACTTCTTGATGGCGCGCGAGGAGTTTGTGAGGTCCGGGTGCTCGGTGCCCAGGCCGGCGCAGAACAGCTTCATGCCGCCGCCGGAGCCGGTGGACTCGACCACCGGGGTCGGGTTGCCGGTTTTCTTGCCGAAGTTCTCGGCCACAACGGTGGTGAACGGATACACGGTCGAGGAGCCGACAATGCGGATCTCTTCACGCGCTTCCGCGACGCCAGCCATGCCGACGGTAGCCACGGCGGCCAGCAGAATGCTCTTCTTGATCACGAGGACCTCCAAGGTCAGGTTGGGGAGCGTCTCTCCGGGGAGTTCCGTCCCCGGATCAGCCTCGGTACGGGCGGACCTTTGAACCGAAGAAAAAATCGTCATGTCCGGCCCGCTCCCGGGCGCGCTGAACGGGGGGACTGTACTCCCCAACGAAGAAGGCCTTGTGACAGGCGCGTGAAGGTTCGGTTACAGCGCCCGACAAATCTCTCGATCGTCGAAGGTGAGCCCGGGCGCGTGGCCTGCCCCCCGGCGGCACGCCGTAATTCCGCCATTGGGGCGGGGCAGGTTTGGCGCTCTTTCGCCTCCCCGTGCGCCGCCAAGGATACCCCAGCATGCAGTCTATTCCCGCCGCCCGCCTTAGCCGCCGATCCGCGATACACGGTCTCGCCCTGGTCCTGATTCTGATCGGGGGCGCCCTCGGCCAAGGAACAGCGCCCCGGCCCGCCGCCGCCGGCACCGCCCCGGCGACCGCACAGGGACTGATCGCGGCCTATCAAGGGGCGCTGCTGGCGGCGATGCAGGAATCGGCCCGCAGCGGCGCGGCTGCCCGCGCGGCTGCGCTGGAACCCGTGCTGCGCGCGACCTACGACTATGCCCGCATGGCCCGCGCCGCTGCCGGCCGGGCCTGGCGCGAGGCCGACGACGCCGCCCGCGCGGCCATGACGGAGGCCTTCGCGCGCTACTCCGCCGCCGTCCACGCGAGCCGTTTCAATGGATATGACGGCGAGCGCTTCGAGATCGACGGCACCGAGGCCGGGCCGGCCGACACGACCATCGTGCGAACGCGCATTCTGAAGCGATCGGGCGCCGCAGTGCCGATCGGATATGTGGTCGCCGATACCCCCGACGGGCCGCGCATCGTGGACGTGCTGCTGGACGGCTCGGTCAGCGAGGTGGCGATGCGTCGCTCGGAATGGTCCGCCGTCGCCAAGGCGCGGGGGCTGGCCGGGCTGGCCGAAGCGCTGACCGACAAGACGGCGGAGATGCTGGGGCCAGCCTGAGGCCCCTGTGCCAAACCCTGGCGGCTTTCACGGGCACCCCAAGGGCACACACAAGAAAACAAGAGTGCGCTGAAAAGACAAGGGGGCCGCGCCATGTGCGGCCCCCAAGACATTTCACACTCGATGCGGCTACGCGGCCTTTTTGAAAGGCACGGAGCGACGAACTTTTGCATCCTTTCGGTAAAACCACGAAAGCCCTTTCAGCTCTTCACTGCCAATCTCGTTGGCGGCTTCTCTACAGGCCATCATGATCGCTTCCCAAACGGAGTTCATAGTCTTAAGCCTCTCAAGTCGAAAACGGGGTCTATATTCCGTTGAGGTGGAGCCAGTTCCCGCGTACAGCAGCCTGGATCTCAGGCTTATACAACTGCAGGCCTCTCGCCACACCAAGCGCATACCGTCGATCCAGCGAACTGCCCAGATGCAGTTTCATTTCAACAGACCACATATCAGACTGGCACAGTTTGATGCCGTCATGCAAGATCGTTCCCGTGATGTCGGCGATCTCATTGGGTTCAACGTCTTGATAGTCATATATGGGGGCGAGAAGCACCCATACCATACGAAGTATGGGTTTGCTTGTCTTTGGAAAGGCGTGGTTGACGTGCACAAGGCCGCTGTATCGCCTACCGGGCTGAGCGGCATCGTCATGAAGTACGAAGATTCCATAGACCTTGGACGGGGGGTCCTCCGCCGCGATTGAGCGCGCATGCTGCATCCGGGCAGATTCGTAGTCGATGGAGTCATCGAAGGTCGTGACCTGCTGTTCCCAATCCGATTCCAGTGCCCCAAAGTGCTCGTTCCGGCAATCCGCGCGCACCAGCCTTCTCATCGCCAACCCAATCTAAACGTTTTGATCAAGTGCTATGTAAGTTAAGGTCCAAAACTAGGCTTTGCAACCGCTTTTAACCCTGCGCTGAATGGGCTAGCCTTCGGACTCGCCGGCGGCGGGCAGACGCGCCGCCATCCAGCGCCCTTCATACGGCAGGGGAGGCCGCCCCATGGCCGAGGCCCCGTCCTGGCTGATCGACTTCCCTGCGATGGATGACGAGTCCCTGCGCGCCTTCAACCGCGCGGTGGACGACGCCTACCTGTCCTTCACCCGCGCCTATGGCGCCACCATCGAGGACGCCTTCACCCCCCTGTTGCGCTTCATGGTGTGGTTCGAACAGCTTCTGCTGGGCGCGCCGTGGTGGCTGGTGATCCTGTTCGTGGCCGGCCTGGCCTATGCCGCCAGCCGCGGCTGGCGGCTGGTGGCGCTGGTTGTGGGATCGTTCCTGGCCATCGGCTATATGGGCATGTGGGAAGACACCATGCGCACCATGGCCATGATCTCGGTTTGCACCCTGATCGCGGTTGTCGTCGGCATCCCCATCGGCCTGATGATGTCGCGGTCCGACAGGCTGAAGACTGCCGTCGTGCCGGTTCTGGACGTCATGCAGACCATGCCCAGCTTCGTCTACCTGATCCCGGTGGTCATGCTGCTGGGTCTGGGCAAGGTGCCCGGGCTGCTGGCTGTGGTGATCTATGCCATCCCGCCGGTGATCCGGCTGACCGACCTGGGCATCCGGCTGGTGGACAGAGAGGTTCTGGAGGCCACCGACGCTTTCGGTGCCAGCCCCTGGCAGCGGCTGTGGGGGGTCCAGGTGCCGCTGGCCCTGCCGAACATCATGGCCGGCATCAACCAGACCATCATGATGGCGCTGGCCATGGTGGTCGTGGCTTCCATGATCGGGGTCAAGGGCCTGGGGCAGCCGGTCCTGCGGGCGGTCACCAACCAGTATTTCGCCATGGGCGTACTGAACGGCCTGGCGGTGGTGCTGCTGGCCATCCTGTTCGACCGCATCACCCAGTCCTATGGCCGCCGGGTGCAAAGGTATCGCGATGAAACCCGTTGAGCCGGCCGCCGAGGCCAGGATCCGTATCCGGGGGCTGTACAAGATCTTCGGGCGCGATCCGGCCGGCGTGCTGCCGCTGGTGCGCGACCGGGGCGTCGGCAAGACCGACCTTCTGGAGACGCACGGCCACGTTCTGGGTCTGGACCATATTTCGATGGACGTGCGCGACGGCGACGTTCACGTCGTCATGGGGCTGTCGGGTTCCGGCAAGTCCACCCTGATCCGCCACCTCAATCGCCTGATCGACCCCACCGCCGGGTCCATCACCGTGGACGGGATCGAGGTCACCGCGCTGTCGGGGCGCGACCTGCGCGCCTTCCGGCGCCACAAGGCCAGCATGGTATTCCAGCGCTTCGCCTTGCACCCCCACCGCACCGTTCTGGGCAACGTGGCCTATGGCCTGCGCGTGCGCGGCCTGTCGCGGCGCCAGGCCGAACGCCAGGCGTCGCACTGGATCGAACGCGTCGGCCTGACAGGGTTCGAAAGCCGATTTCCAAGCGCGCTGTCCGGCGGCATGCAACAGCGCGTGGGGCTGGCCCGGGCTCTGGCCACCGATGCCGACATCCTGCTGATGGACGAGGCATTTTCCGCGCTTGATCCGCTTATCCGCACCGACATGCAAGACGTTCTGCTGACCCTTCAGGCTGAGTTGAGAAAGACCATCGTCTTCATTACCCACGACCTGGACGAGGCCCTGCGCATCGGCGACCGTATTGCCATCCTGCGGGACGGCCGCGTGGTCCAGGAAGGAACAACGCCCGAGATCGTCATGAATCCAGCCGACGCCTACATCGCCGACTTCGTCAAGGACATCAACCGCGCCCGTGTTCTCAGGGTCAAGGCGGTGATGGGTCCGGCCTCGGACGGCGCGCGCGGCCCGGAGGTGCCGGCCCAGGCCACGCTGGAGGAGGCGCTGACCTGGTTCCACGACGATCCCTCGGCGCGCCGGCCGGTGACGCGCGCGGGCGAGGGCGTGGTGGGCAGCGTCGGGTTGTCGGCGATCCTGCGGGCTATCGAGCGCCCCAGCGTCGGCCCCTCGGACGCCCGCGCTACAGCCACAGCCAGCGCGCCATACGCGGTGGCGCAATGATGCGGCCCGCCGGTGGTGCGTGCGCCCGCGTGCGGCCCTGATCCCGACCGGTCAGGATCATGGCCGACCGGTTTCAGACGGTGGTCAGCGTGATCAGGCGGCAGCGGATGTCCGCGCCCGGCAGGTAATCGGCCCGGCTGCTGTCGGCCAGGCGGGCCAGTCCGTCGTGGGCCAGGCTGTCGAGCGCGGCGGGGTAGTTCTCGGCATCATAGACACCCTCGTTGACGGTAAGCGTGACCGGCCCGCCGGCGCGTGTGATCCGCAGCAGTTCGCGCAGGCCATCCGGGCCGACGTGCCCATGGGTAAAGGTGCCGACGCAAATCACGCCGTCATAGCTGTCGTCGGCGATGTCCAGGCGGCACGTCAGGTCGCCTTCCATCAGGTCGTCATACAGTGCCTTGCCGGCGGCGCTGTCCAGCATCTGCGGTGAGATGTCCACGCCGTCCAGGCGATCCGTGAAGCCCAGCGCGCGCAGTTCCTGGCCCACCAGGCCGGTGCCGCAGCCGACGTCCAGGACGTGCCCGGCGCCGTCGGGCAGCGCGGCCGTGAAAGCGCGCGCGGCATGGCGCGGCGCCACATAGCCCAGGCCGCTGACCACATCGTCGTCATAGCCCTCGGCCCAGTCGCGGTACAGGTCGCGCACGGCCTCGCGGCCCTGGACGCCGTAGGCGCGTTGCAGGATCTCGGGTTTGGTCATCTGTCGGGCTCCTTTTCTGGTCCGGCAGGCGTATCCGGGCCGTCGGGCTGCGCGCGCGAGCCGCAATGGCGCCGCGGCTCGCGCCCCCTCAGCTTCGGGGCCGGGGCGTGGTCAGCGCGCCAGGCCGACGGACTTCAGCGCCTCCTCGATCTCCGGCAGGATGTCGGGATCGTCGATGGTTGCCGGCATCTTGTAGTCCTGGTGGTCGGCGATCTTCTGCATGGTGCCGCGCAGAACCTTGCCCGAGCGCGTCTTCGGCAGGCGTTCCACCACCAGCGCCTTCTTGAACGCCGCCACCGGCCCGATGGTGTCGCGCACCAGCTTCACCGCTTCCTTGACGATTTCCTCGTGCGGACGCGACACGCCCGACTTCAGCACCATGAAACCCAGCGGCATCTGGCCCTTCATCTCGTCATGCACGCCGATCACCGCGCATTCGGCCACATCGGGGTGGTTGGCCAGAACCTCTTCCATGGCGCCCGTGGACAGACGGTGGCCGGCCACGTTGATGATGTCGTCGGTCCGCGTCATGACGTAGACATAGCCGTCGTCGTCCACGAAACCGGCATCCCCGGTCTTGTAGTACCCCGGGTATTCGTCCATGTACGCCTGCCGGAAGCGGTCGTCCGCATTCCACAGCGTCGGCAGGGTGCCGGGCGGCAGCGGCAGTTTGCACACCAGGGCGCCGATCTCGCCGGGGGCCATTTCCTCGCGGTTTTCCCCCAGGGCGCGCACGTCCCAGCCGGGCGCGGCCTTGGACGGAGAGCCCAGCTTGACCGGAAATTCATGCAGGCCCATGCAGTTGGCCGCGATGGCCCAGCCCGTCTCGGTCTGCCACCAGTGGTCGATAACCGGAACCTTCAACTGGCTTTGCGCCCAGGTGATGGTGTTCGGGTCGGCGCGCTCGCCGGCCAGGAACAGGGTGCGGAAATGCGACAGGTCGTACTTGTCCAGGAAGTGGCCTTCCGGGTCTTCCTTCTTGATGGCGCGAAAGGCGGTCGGCGCGGTGAACAGCACCGGGATCTTGTGTTCGCTGATGACGCGCCAGAAGGTGCCGGCGTCGGGGGT
Source organism: uncultured Roseospira sp. (assembly GCA_964346035.1). Taxonomy (GTDB): domain Bacteria; phylum Pseudomonadota; class Alphaproteobacteria; order Rhodospirillales; family Rhodospirillaceae; genus Rhodospira. The sequence goes on from CAYFTQ010000071.1 coordinate 9,540, forward strand.
GCCGACGGGCTTGCCCTCGAACACCATGGTGGTGCAGCCGTGCAGCAGCGGACCATAGCAGATATAGGAGTGCCCCACGACCCAGCCGACATCCGACGCGGCCCAGTAGACCTCGCCCGGCTCCACGTTATAGATGGCCTTCATGGTGTACTTCAGGGCCACGGCATGGCCGCCGTTGTCGCGCACCACGCCCTTGGGCTGGCCGGTCGTGCCCGAGGTGTAGAGGATATACAGCGGATCAGTGGCGGCGACCGGCACGCAGTCGTGCGGGCGCGCGGTGGCGACCACCTCGGCCCAGTCCACGTCCCGGCCGGGCGTCATCTCGGCGGGGGCCTGCGGCCGTTGCTGAATGATGCAGCGGTCGGGCTTGTGGGTGGCCAGGCGGATGGCCTCGTCCAGCAGCGGCTTGTAGGCGATGACC
>CAYFTQ010000072.1:0-9877 GCA_964346035.1 uncultured Roseospira sp.
GGCAGGCGCGCACTGTCATGGGCCAGGGTGAACTGGCTCATGCCCCACGGGCTTTCCAGACCGTCGGTGGGGACAGTGAAGTCCTCCAGCACGGTCGGCTTGTTCTCGACGTCCACGAATCGCCAGTTCGGCAGTTCGCCCGCGAACGGCCCGAACAACAGGCCGGCGCGTCTGGCGGCCAGGAAGTTCTCGCCGTTGATCCACATCAGATCGACGCTTCCACCCTCGGCACGGCCGGCGGCCTTGCCGGCCAGCAGGCGGGCGATGACGTCGGCGATGTCCGCGACCTTGACGTGGCGAAGGGTGAGCCCGAAACGCGCCGCCACCTGATCGCCAATCCAGGCGATGTGGCTGTTTATCTTGTCGTCGCCGCCCCAGGCGTTCCAGTAGACGGTCTGGCCGCGCGCCTGATCGAGAACGGCGTCCCAATCGCGCGGGTCCGGCGTCGTCGTGCCGGCCCCGATGGCCGGCCCGGCGCCAAGACCGGCCAGCCAGAGCGCGACGCCGGCGCCGGCGCCGCCGGCCAGCATATGGCGCCGGGAGGGTGCGCCGGCGGCGCGGGCCTGATCGCGGTCGCGAGGATTCATGACGCCACCTCCGTAAAACGCTGCGGAAAACCCTACGGCGCCCCGATGGCTGTGGATCACGTTCCCATGCCGGCCGGACGCGGGCGCAGCCTACAGGCTTGGCTCGATGCGCTCGCGCGCGGCCGTGCGCTCGCGCTGGCGCCGTGCCTTGCGGCGCGACAGGCCGCGGGCGACACCGAACGGTGCCCACAGGGTTTCCTTGACCAGTTCATAGACCATCAGGGACAGCAGCATCCCGACCCCGGCCCAGATCAGCGAAACCATGTCGAGCGGGACAGCGGGCTGGAACATGTCCAGTGTCGCGCGCGCGATCAGCGGGTCCAGTTGGCGGGCGAAGGCGACCGGCTGCATCCAGGGCTCCGCCGTGGTGATGGAGTCGATGGCGCCGGCCAGGACGTCCACGCGCTGCTCGCTGGAGGCGAGCATGTTCCCCACGATCTGCTTCTCGTCGCCCTCGGCGAGGTCGTGCAGGCCCGTCAGATGCTCGGCATTGTGCCGGGCCTCGTCCAGGTGGCCGCCCAGCCGTTGCAGATACTGTTGCAGGAACTCCCGCCACTGCGAGGCGCCGGCGCCGCCAATCGCCGCGACCACGGCACCACCCAGCGAATCCAGTTTGCGAGCCACCCAGCCCACTGGCATCGATGCGCCCTCCCCTTGTCCGGTCGGCGGGCCGCGACCCCGCCGCCCCTTTTTACAACGCTGGCCGGTCCGCCCCAAGCCCGCAAGCCCCATCGCCGGTAGCGCCGGCAACGGAGCCAGGCAATCAGGTGGCGGGCTCCGCGCGCGGCGCGTTCGGGTTCAGGCGCCACATGGTCCAGGTCAGGAAACTGGCGAATGTCACCCACAGAAGGTAGGGCAGGAACAGCAGACCGGCCCAGTAGTTGACGCCGAAGAACAGGACCGTGCTGGCCAGCACGGCTGCCCAAAGGGCGACGACCTCCAGAAAAGCCAGATTCATGCGCTTGAGCCCGAAAAACATGGGCGACCAAAGGGCGTTCAGCACCAGTTGCACGGCATAGACCACCAGCGCCGTCGTCCGCGCATCGCCCTCGCCCAGCAGCCAGACCAGGAACGCGGCCGCGCTCATCAACCCGTACATGAGGCCCCAGGCCGGCGGGAACAGCCAGTTCGGCGGCACCCACCAGGGTTTTGTCAGGGCGGCATACCAGGGGCCGGGCCGGAACCTTGCCGCCGTGGAGGCGGTCGCGAGGCTGGCCAGCAGGATCACGGCCAAGGCTATCAGGGCATCGGTGGACACGGCTATGACTCCGCTTTCGGTCAGTGAGGATACGGGGCGGGCAGGCCGCCCGCCGCACGTCATAGCGCGTTTGCGGCCGGATCGCGACCCGGCTCTTGCTCGCCGGCCAAAGCCCCATTAAATATGCGGATCGGTCAAGTCCGAAGGAGCCCCGATGCCGCCCACCGTAAGGACCTTTTCGCCCGGCCTGCTGCTTGGCCTGCTGCTGCGGCCCGTGCCGCTGCCCCTGATGCGCGCCCTGGCGCGCCCACCGCTGGGCCGCCTGGCCCGTGATCTGGGGCCGCGCCTGAGCGATCGCCTGTCCGGCCTGAGCGGTCGCCTGGCCATCCTGCCGGCCGGCCATCCCGTCGCCGTTGCCCTGGATATCGAGGACGGCGCCATCGCGCTGGACCTGATCGAGGCCGGCGACATGGCGTCCATGGACGCGGTGGCCGTGGTGCGCGCACCGCTGGAGACCCTGACCGCCATGCTGGACACCGCCGGCATGGACGGTGACGCTTCGTTCTTTGCCCGCGCCCTGACCATAGAGGGCGATACCTCGCTGGTCATGGCCCTGCGCTATGCACTGGAAGACGCCGGCGCCGGCCAGGACGACATCGCCCGCGCGGCGCCCTGGCCCATCGCGCCCGCCCTGCCCGGCCTGATGCGGGTCGGTCAGCGCGTGCATGCCGCCGCCAGCCGCGATCTGGCCACGGTCCAGGACGCCCTGTTGGCCCCGGCACGCGGCGAACTGGCACGCCAGGAGGCCCGCCTGTCCCGTCTGGAGGGCCGGCTTCAGAACCAGCCGCGCCGACGGGCCGGCTGATGTCTTCCCTGCTCCTCGAGTCGGATTAAGGACGCGCGATGACAGCCCCGATGGAACTCGTCTGCCCCGCCGGAACCCCGGCGGCTCTGGACGCCGCGCTGGAGTCAGGCGCCGATTCGGTCTACTTCGGGTTTCGAGACCGGACCAACGCCCGCAACTTTCCCGGCCTGAACTTCTCTGAACGGGAACTGACCGCCGCCGTCAGAACATGCCACGACCGCGGCGTTCGCCCCGCCATCGCCATCAACACCTATGCCGACGCCATCGACGATTCCTTATGGCGGCGCAACGTGGATATCGCTGCGGAGGCCGGGGCCGGCGCCGTCATCCTGTGCGACATGGGGTTGGCCGCCTATGCCGCGCGGCGCCATCCGGACCTGCGCCTGCACCTGTCCGTGCAGGCCTCGGCGTCGAACGCGCCGGCGCTGCGCTTCTACCGCGATACCTTCAACATCGCGCGGGTCGTGCTGCCGCGCGTTCTGACGGTGCCGCAGATCGCCGCCCTGATCCAGGCCGTGCCGGAGGTCGAGACAGAGGTGTTCGTCTTCGGCGGCCTGTGCGTCATGGCAGAGGGCCGTTGTTCCATGTCGGGCTATGCCACCGGGGTCTCGCCCAACAAGGACGGTGCCTGTTCGCCGGCCTCCCATGTTCGATACGAGGAACACGGCGAGACCATGGTCTCGCGCCTGGGCGACTTTACCATCAACCGATTCGGCGCCGGCGAGCAGGCCGGCTATCCCACACCCTGCAAGGGCCGTTATCGTGTGGACGGACGCGAGATGCACCTGTTCGAGGACCCGTGCAGCCTGGACGCCACGCCGCTGCTGGACGACTTCGCCCGCGCCGGCGTGACCGCGCTGAAGGTGGAGGGGCGCCAGCGTGGCAAGGCCTATGTCGCTCAAGTCGTGCGCGATCTGAAGGCCAGCATGCGCGGCCAGGCCACGGACCCGGCGCGCGCGCGTGCCTTCATGGAGGCCGGCGGCGCCACCACCGGCGTTTATGCCGAGGGCTGGCGCTGAACCCTGGGCTGAACCCTGAACGGAAGGGAGACCCCGCCATGACCCATCACGCCATTCGCCTCGTCCTGGGGCCGCTGCTGTATCACTGGCCGGCGGACCGGCGCCGCGCTTTTTATCAGGCCATCGCCAGCGACGGCCCCTATGAGGTGGTGGTTCTGGGCGAGACCGTTTGCTCCAAGCGAGAGCCCGCCGTAGCCGACGCCATGGCCGAGTCCGAGGCCGCTCTGGTCGCCGCCGGGCGATCCATCATGCGCCCGACCATCGCCCTGGCGGTGGAGGCCGAGGACATCGCCCGCCTGGAGGACGTCGCCAGCGACGGACAGTCCGGCCACCTGATCGAGGCCAACGACGCCGGCGCGCTGGCCCTGCTGGCGGGGCGGCCGCATCACATCGGCCCCATGGTCAACGTCTATAACGAGGCCACCCTGGCCGTTCTGGCCGACCAGGGCGCCACCGGCATCACGCTGCCGTGGGAACTGCCGCGCGACAGCATCCTGCACCTGGCGGGCGCCGCCCGCGCGCGCGGCATGGACTGCGGCGTGACCGTGTTCGGGCGCGCGCCCCTGGCCATCAGCGCACGCTGTTATCACGCCCGCGCCAATGGCTTGACCAGGGCCACCTGCCGCCTGATCTGCGAGCGCGACCCCGAGGGCCTGGAGGTCCAGACCCTGGACGGCGACGACTTCATGGTGGTCAACGGCCTGCAAACCCAGGCCTACGCGGTCACCCTGTTGACGCGGGAAATCCCCGAGCTGATCGAAGCCGGCGTCACCCAACTCCGCGTTTCGCCCCTGGACATGGACATGATGGCCGTGGGGGCCGTCCACGCCGATCTGCTGGCCGGCCGCCTGAGCGTGGACCAGGCCGAGAATGCCCTTCTGGACCTGCTGGATGAGCGCCCGGTCACCAACGGCTTTTATCACGGCGCACCGGGCGCCAACTGGGTGGCGGCGGAATAGCTCCCCCTACCCCCCGCCGTTCTGGCCGTTCTGGCCGATGCGGCCATAGGCGTCGTCCACCCGCTCGATATCGTCCTCGCCCAGATAACTGCCGGACTGGACCTCGATCAGGCGCAGCGGCACCACCCCCGGGTTCTCCAGCCGGTGTTGGTCACCGATGGGGATGAAGGTGGACTCGTTCTCGCGCAACAGAAAGGTCTGGCCACCGCAGGTCACGCGCGCCGTGCCCTCGACCACGATCCAGTGTTCGGCGCGGTGATGGTGGTATTGCAGCGACAGCTTGGCCTTGGGCTTGACGACGATCTGCTTGACCTGGAAGCGGTCGCCCAAATCAATGGTGCGATAGTTGCCCCAAGGGCGATGGACCACGGAATGGCTGGCGTGTTCGCCGCGTCCGCTGGCCTTGAGGGCATCGACCACCTTTTTGACGTCCTGGGCGCGGGCACGATCGACGACCAGGACGGAATCGTCGGTGGTCACGACGACCACGTTGTTCAGCCCGATCACGGCAGTCAGCCGGCCCTCATCCGAACGCACATAGCTGCCCCCAACATCGTGGGTCTGCACGTCACCAATCAGGACATTGGCGTCCGCATCCTTGCCGGAGACCTGCCACAGCGCGTTCCAGGAGCCGACATCGTTCCACCCCATGTCCACCGGCACGACGGCCACACGGTCGCTCCGTTCCATGACCGCGACGTCAATAGAGACATTGGGGCAGCGTGCGAACGCGGTCTCTTCCAGACGATCGAAATCAAGATCACGCGTGGCCCCCTGAAAAGCCGCGCGGGCCTGCCGCATGACGTCGGGAGCGTAGCGCTCCAGGGCCGCCACGACGGCCTCGGCCGCCATCAGGAAGATGCCGGCGTTCCAGTGGTAACCGCCCCGCGCCAGATAGTCGGCCGCCGTCTCGGCGTCGGGCTTCTCGACAAAGCGCGCCACCCGCGAGACGCCCTCGTGGCCGGCCAGGGCCTCGCCCTCGTGGATATAGCCGTAACCGGTTTCCGGATGGGTCGCCGCTATCCCGAAGGTGACCAGCCAGCCCTCCCCGGCAACCCCGGTGGCGCACGCGATGGCCTGATGAAAGGCCGCCATGTCGGCGACAACGTGGTCCGAAGGCATGACCAGAATCAGGGCGCGAGAATCCAGTTCCAGCGCCTTCAGGGCGGCGACCGCGATGGCAGGGGCGGTATTGCGCCCGCACGGTTCCAGCAGCAGGCCGGCGGCCGTCATGTCGGCCTCGCGCATCTGCTCGGCGACCTGAAAGCGGTGCGCGTCGCTGCACACCACGATGGGCGCGGCGAACCCCGGACCGCGCACCCGGGCCACCGTTTCCAGCAGCATGGAGCGGTCCGAGGTCAGCGGCAGCAACTGCTTCGGGGTCAGAGCCCGAGACAGCGGCCATAGCCGGCTGCCGACGCCACCGGAGAGCACGACGGGATGAATCGCGGGCTGGGTCATCGGGAATCCTGTTCGGTGGCCGATCGGGGACGTTGGTCCTCGGTTAGCGGATCGGGGTTGTCAAGGCAAGCACCACCGCCGGAAGCATCGGGGCCGTCGGGCGACCGTTCGCCACAGCGCCCTGACGGGTGTTTCCTGGTCGCGGCCCCTGGAAACGTCGGGCCGCGAACGCAAGCCGGCACGACCTGCACCTCGCCCGATCCTCAGGACATCCGGTCGCCCTGCCCGGGACCATGCCCGGATCGGTAGCGCCCGGGCGTCAGGGCCGCGCGGCCGCCGCCGGCGCGCCAACCGCCGCCGCCAGCCGGCGGGCGGTGTCCTCCCAGGCAAAGACCTCCCGCCCCAACCGTCGCATCCCGGCGGCCGCAGCACCAAGGCGGACCGGATCGTCCAGCAGGCCGAGAACAGCCCGGGCGATCGCCGAGGCCGAGACATCGGAAGCGACCGCCCCGCCCGCGCCGAAACCGATCTGTTCCGGCAGGCCGCCGACCGGGGTCACCACACAGGGCACTCCGGGGCCGTAGGCATACGGAATGACACCGGACTGGCTGGCCTCGCGATAGGGCAACAGCAGCAGGTCGGCGCCACGCACCAGGGCGGGGATTTCGTCCTCTCCCACCCAGCGCTCCTCGACCGCGATGCCGGCCGCGCGCGCCCGGCCGGCCAGGGGACCGAGCGACCCCGTGCCGACCAGCCGCAGCCGGGCGTCCGGACGGGCAGCGCGGATGATCTCCCAGGACTGGACCATCAGATCCAGCCCCTTGTAGGGCAACAATCGCCCAAAAAACAGCAGCTGTGGCCCGCGATCCGCCGACAGCGGGCGCGCCATCGTTTCAGCCTGGGGCGCACCGTCCGTCGATCCCGGCGACCCCAGCGGTCCCAGCGGTCCCAGCGGTCCCAGCGGCAGCCGCAGGACCTGATCCGACGCCACGCCGTACAGGGTCTCAAGCCGTTCGGCCACGAACGCGCTCGGCGCGGCCAGGCGGTCGGCGGCCAGGATTTCGCGCCGCATCAGGACGCTCCGCAGCCGGGATTCCTCGCCCGGGTGCAAGGTGGCGTCATGCACCGTGCAGACATAGCGCGCCCCGGCCCGCCGGATGGCCGGGATCATCGCCACGTTCCACAGATGGATCATGGTGCAAACCACGGTCCCGATGCCGGCACCCCTCAGATAGTTGCGAAAACCCCGGCGCAGGCCGGGCAGCCGCGCCAGCCCGCACGCGAACGCCCGCCGCGAGGCGTAGGTGTCCACATGCCAGCCGGGCAGGCCGAGGGCCGTGGTCTCGGCGAACAACTCGGACTGCCGGGACAGCGACAGATGCACCTCCACTCCCGGCACCGCCGCCAGCGCGCGCGCCAGTTCCAGGGTCACGCGCGGCCCACCGCCGTGCCGACCCCAGTGCCACAGCATGACGCGACACGGCGCGCTCATGCGCGCGGCCTCCGCCGCTGTCCCGAACGGACCGCACGGCGGGGACAACGACAGGCTGTTTCGGACCGGGGCGCAATGTTGCTCATCGTGGGCATGTTTGCCAGGGTCCGGGACGCGGGCGCAAGAGGCTGTCGGCGGTTTCGGGCGCATCATGGACCCGGGCGCAGGTTTTTTCATGACCGCGATCGGTTCGGCACATCATGGGAGCATGGATGGAACCCGACTGACACGAGAGCGGCGCTTGACCGGGTCCGGGACGCGCCTCACCTGGACTCACGGGCCGGGCGCGCGGTAAAACCCGCGTCCGTGCCGCCCGGATGATCCGGCCGCCAGAATCGAAGCCAGGGCCGACATGCAGACCACATCGCAGATCCGCCAGACGTTCATCGACTTCTTCAAGGACGCGGGCCACGAGCACGTCTCCTCCAGCCCGCTGGTGCCCCTGAACGACCCGACGCTGATGTTCACCAACGCCGGCATGGTGCAGTTCAAGAACGTCTTCACCGGCAACGAGACGCGGCCCTACAACCGGGCTGTCACTTCGCAGAAGTGCGTCCGGGCCGGCGGCAAACACAACGACCTTGATAACGTGGGCCACACCGCGCGCCATCATACGTTCTTCGAGATGCTGGGCAACTTCTCGTTCGGCGACTATTTCAAGGAACAGGCCATCGATCTGGCCTGGCGCTTGATCACCAAGGAATACGGCCTGGCGGCCGATCGCCTTTTGGTCACCGTGCATACCAGCGACGAGGCCGCCGCCGACCTGTGGAAGAAGGTCGCCGGGCTGCCCGATGACAGGATCATCCGTATTCCGACCTCGGACAATTTCTGGATGATGGGCGAGACCGGGCCGTGCGGGCCGTGTTCGGAAATCTTCTACGATCACGGCCGGCACATCCCGGGCGGCCCGCCCGGCAGCCCGGACGAGGACGGCGACCGCTTCATCGAGATCTGGAACCTCGTGTTCATGCAGTACGAGCAGATCACGAAGAACGAGCGCGTCGATCTGCCCCGGCCCTCCATCGACACCGGCATGGGCCTGGAACGCATCGCGGCCGTGCTTCAGGGCCGGCACGACAACTATGACATCGACCTGATGCGCACCTTGATCGAGGCCATCGCGGACGCCGCCGACACCGATCCGGACGGGCCGCACAAGGTCAGCCACCGCGTCATTGCCGACCACCTGCGGGCCTGCGGGTTCCTGATCGCGGATGGCGTGCTGCCGTCGAACGAAGGTCGCGGCTATGTCCTGCGCCGCATCATGCGCCGGGCCATGCGCCACGCCCACATGATGGGCGTGAAGGACCCCATCATGCATCGCCTGGTGCCGTCGCTGGTGCGCGAAATGGCGCCGCCCTTCGACGAACTGGAACGCGCCCAGGCCCTGATGACCGAAACCCTGAAGCTGGAGGAAGAGCGCTTCCGCCAGATGCTGGACCGGGGTCTGCGCCTGCTGGCCGACGAGACCGCCCACCTGGCCGAGGGCGGCACCCTGCCGGGGGAGGTTGCCTTCAAGCTTTATGACACCTTCGGTTTTCCGCTCGACCTGACCCAGGACGCGCTTCGCGGCCAGGGCATGGCCGTCGATACGGACGGCTTCGACGTCGCCATGGCGCGCCAGAAGGCCGAGGCCCGCAAGGCCTGGGCCGGCTCCGGCGACGCCGCCACGGAAAAGGTCTGGTTCGAGCTGCGCGACCGCCTCGGCGCCACCGACTTCCTGGGCTATGCCACCGAAAGCGCCGAGGGCCGCATCGAGGCTCTGGTGGTGGACGGCGCCCCGGTCGAGGCCGTCGCGCCCGGCACCGAGGTCGCCGTCATCGCCAACCAGTCACCCTTCTACGGTGAATCCGGCGGCCAGATGGGCGATACCGGCACCATTGCCATGACCGAGGGCGAGGGTCGGGTCCGCATCCGCGACACCCAGAAGAAGCTGGGGGACCTGGTCGTGCATCTGGGCGTGGTCGAGGGCGGCGCGGTCAGCGTGGGCGCCGTCGCACGCTTCGACGTGGACGGGGCGCGCCGCTCGGCCCTGCGCGCTCACCACTCGGCCACCCACCTGCTGCATGAGGCGCTTCGGCGGGTCCTGGGCGAGCATGTGACGCAGAAAGGATCGCTTGTCGCACCAGACCGTCTGCGCTTTGACATCAGTCATCCCAAGCCGCTCTCGGCCGATGAACTGCGCGAGGTCGAGACCATCGTGAACGCCCAGATTCGCGCCAACGCCCCCGTCACCACCCGCCTGATGGAACCCGAACAGGCCATCGCCGCCGGCGCCATGGCGCTGTTCGGCGAGAAGTACGGCGACGAGGTGCGGGTTGTGTCCATGGGCGCGCCCGAGGCCGCCGGCGGC
>CAYFTQ010000073.1:0-2204 GCA_964346035.1 uncultured Roseospira sp.
GCTTCAGCAGGCGGCGTTCCTCGATGCCGGCGCCGATGATCAGATAGGCCGACGCCCAGAGCGCTGTCGCCAGGCCGAAGGGACTCAACGCCAGCCCCCAGACGATCAACAGGCCGCTGGCATAGAAGGGGTGGCGCACGTACCGGTGAGGCCCGTCCAGGCGCAGGCTCTCGTCTTCGGGGGCCGCCGGCTCGCCAATCTGGCGCAGTCCGGCCAGCCGGCCCATGTCGTAAAATCGCGACGACCACAGCAGCAGTGCGCCGCCGGCCAGCGCCAGCGCCATCATGGCGGCCTGAGCACCCGTCGGCAGGGCAAAGGACGGCTTTGGCCCCAGCAGCCAGAGCCCGACACCGAACACCACCGCCACATGCGCGCTGGCCAAGGCGTTGTAGGCCAGCCGGTACCAGCGCCCCAGCGCGCCGAGTCGGTGCTTCACGCCGCTGTTCGCGAACAGCGAATGTCCCAGCCCAAAGCTGGCCCAGAGGGCGGCGTAGAGGGCATGCGCGGCCCAGTCCATGGCTTAAGACTCCTGTTCTGGTCGAGGCGGACGGTCAGGCTCCGCCCACCCTGACGGCGCCGGCGCAGCCCCGCCATGACCGGACGCAACCCGGCATCCGGATTGATTAGTCTGCCCGCCTGCGTCCGTCGCGCACCGTCAGCAGCAACAGCAGGCCGGGGATCAGGAACAGCAGGATGGAGGCCATGCCAAGACGCTGGCTGCCGCTCAGCGCCACCACCCAGCCCAGCACCAGCGGCCCCAGAAAGGCCGTGATGCGCCCCGACAGGGCATACAGGCCGAACATCTCGGCGCGCAGGTCGGGCGGCGCCAGGCGCGCCATCAGGGTCCGGCTGGGCGCCTGAACGGGGCCGAAAAAGACGCTCATGGCCAGTCCCAGGACCCAGAACCACAATACGGTCTCAACCAGCAGAATGCCGATGCCAAAGGCGATCATGCCAAGCAGGCCGATGACGATGGTCGGGCGCGACCCCAGGGCGTCGTCCACCCAGGCGAACGCAGCCGCGCCCAGACCCGCGGCCACGTTCATGGCGATGCCGAACATCACGATCTGGTCGAACGTCATGCCAAAGGTGCCGGCGGCATAGATGCCGCCGAAGGCGAACAGGGTGTTCAGACCGTCGGTATACAGCATGCGCGCGATCAGGAAGCGCAGCAGGTTGGGGTCGCGGCCGGGCAGCGCGCGCAGGCTGGCCCACAGCGTCGCCACGCCGGTGCGCGCCGCGTGCCAGGCGCCGGCACCCCGACCGAGCGGCGGCGCCGGCTCGTCGGGGGCGCGGTCGGGCACCCAGATGAACAGCGGCCAGGCGAAGGCCAGATACCACAGGGCCACCAGAAGGCAGGTGGCGCGCACCGGCTCCAGGGCGTCCGCGCCGTCGTCCAGGCCGAACGGTGGCGGGTCGGCCTGGATCAGCCCGAACAGGGCCAGCACCAGCGCCGCCAGCCCGCCGGCGTAGCCCAGGCCCCAGCCCCAGCCCGAGACCCGGCCCAGCCAGGCGCGCGGGGCCACCGCCGGCAGCAGGGCATTATAGAACACCAGCGCCAGTTCGAACGCGGTGTTCGCCACCACGACCAGGACCAGCGCCATCAGCACATGGGACGCATCGGGCCGCACGCCGTACAGCAGCGCGGCCGCGCCCACGGCCAACAGCGACAGCGCCAGCAGCCAGGGTTTACGCCGCCGGCTGCGGTCGGCGATGGCGCCCAGAACCGGGGCCAGTATGGCGATCAGAAGGCCGGAGACGGCGGTTGCCCAGGCCCACAAGGCCGTGCCCCGCGCCGGGGTCTCGGCCACCGCCTCGGTGAAATAGGCGGCGAAGACGAAGGTGGCGATGATGGTCGGAAAGGCCGAATTGCCCCAGTCGTACAGGCACCAGGCCACGACGGGGCCGGGCCGGGGCCGGGCGCCCTGATCTCCGGCCGCGCTCAATCGACGTATTCTCCGGGGTACACGCCCCACAGCGCGGTGCGTTCCAGCCAACCCTGGAAGCGACCCGCCTCCACCCGGCAATGGGCGCCGTCGCGCGGGCATTGCAGCACCTTGACGAGCACGCCGGGCTCGACCTCGGCGATGCCGTCCGACAGTGCGTCCGGCCGCCGCAACAAAATCCGCGATGTCTCCGCCCGGATGATCGCCCGGCGCTCGCTGTTGGTCAGCATGCTGGTGTGCATCCACCCCTCGGCGCCA
>CAYFTQ010000073.1:2304-9798 GCA_964346035.1 uncultured Roseospira sp.
GGCGCCAGCGTTCGGTCTCGCGCAGAACCTCCAAGGGCAGCCCGCGCCGACGGTAGACCCATGCCACCGGATACCGCATGCCGGGGCCGGTGCGCATGTTCACCTCGTTCGAGCGCAACGACACAAAGCGGGGCAGCGGGCGCCCGCTGGGTCCCAGCGCGGCCGGCGCGCCGGCGTCCTGCTGCGACTCGGCCGGATCGGGCTGCTGGGCCTGCCCAGGGGGCGCCGCGCCCATAACCGCCAGACCCGCAAGCAGCACCATGCCCGCCCCCCATCCGGGCAAGCGCGGCCTCCGGATCGCGCCCCCTGTCCGCCGTGATCCGCTCATTGAGTGATCCTGCCGTTCCGAGAAAGCTGATGGCGGCCCGCCAGGAGCCACCCTGACAGTATAGCGGGCGCGCCAACCATCGGGTCAAGGGCACGGCCGGCGCCATCCCCTCGACAAGCCCCGCCGGAGTGCCTACATGCCGGGGCGTGCCCATTTCCAACCCCTTCTGCCGACAGGGACCTTCGCCGCCATGGCCGATTCCGACATCCTGGAACCGAGCGCGCCCGCCACCGAGGGACCGACCGTCGCTGTCAGCGAAGCGTGCGCCCGCCGCGTGCAGACCCTGATCGACGCCGAGGGCAATGCCGCGCTGATGCTGAGGGTCATCGTGGACGGCGGGGGCTGCTCGGGGTTTCAGTACCGCTTCGACCTGGACGCCACTGTGGCCGACGACGACCGCGTGTTCGCCGATTATGGCGTTCGAGTGGTCATCGACGAGGCTTCCCTGGCGCTGCTGGACGGCGCCGTTGTCGACTATGTCGAGGACCTGATGGCGGCCGCCTTCGTGATTCGCAATCCCAACGCCACCGCGACGTGCGGCTGTGGGACATCCTTCTCGGTCTGACACCGACGGCATCAGACGATGAGCGTTGGCGTCCATGGCCGGCCGGGTCTTCAAGCTGGTCTGGTGTCGCACAGCGACACCAGAGGCGCACCGGCCGCTCTGCGAAAAGGCCCCCCTTTTCGTCGAGCGGTGTCACACTCCCCCCCTGCGGGTGTGATACGGGCCAATCTGATCGGGCCAATCTGATCGGGCCAATCTGATCGTGACGGTTCGGGGGACATCGCGCTCAGCGCATCCCCAGGCCACGTGGCCGCAGCGGCTGGCCGGTCAACAGTGTGATCAGGTGCGCCACCAGTCCCAGAAGCAGCACCAGCGCCAGGGCCATCAAACCGTGCCAGGGCACACGCCAGATGCGCCCCGGCCGATACGGGCGGCGCACGCCCCACAGGGTCACGCCCAGCGCCCCCACGGTGGCGATCAGCGCCAGCAGGGTTGCGGTCAGGGTCATCGCGGGCGCCCGCCGGGGCGCCGGCCCGACGCGGCAGGATCGGGATCGGGACGCATGCGCCCACCAGAAGCGGGCCGGCAGGCGGTTGTCAAGCGCCGGAGCGGTCCCCATACTCTTGCCCCATCCATAACCATTTCCGCCGACATGAAGGAGAATCGCATGTCCACGCAAGGCCCCAGGGTGTTCGAAGACATCAGCCGGCTGGCCGGGGGCGCCCTGGGCGCGCTGGGCGGCGTGCGCGGCGAGCTGGAGGAAATGATTCGCCAGCAGGTCGAGCGCATGGCCAATAGCCTGGACCTTGTCACGCGCGAGGACTTCGAGGCGGTGCGCGAGATGGCCGCCGAGGCGCGCACGGAAAACGAACGCCTGGCGGAACGCCTGGCCGCGCTGGAGGCCCGGCAGGCCAAAAGTGGCGGCGCCGCCGCCAGCGGCACCGGCGGGCGCAAGCCTGCCCAGCGAAAGAGCGGCGCGAAGTCGGGGTCCACCGCCAAGGGCGGCGGCCAGGACGCCCCTCCGTCCGAGACAACATAGCACCGGCCATCACGCCAGCCGGGCCGCAAACCGGACGGCATCACGGGCGCGGCGATTGCCGGCAGCCTTGATTCGGCGTTGCCCGCGCCTGGCGTTGTGCCGCCGTTCCTCAGTACTGACGCAGCAGGCCCACCAGGCGGCCCTGGATCTGCACGCGATCGGCCGGCAGGACCCGGGGCGGATAAGCGGCATTGGCCGGTTCCAGAACGATGGACGGTCCCTTGCGGCGCAGGCGTTTCAGGGTTGCCTCCTCGCCATCCACCAGGGCGACGATGATGGACCCCGACTCCGCCTGATCGCAGGCATGGATCAGTACCGTGTCGCCATCGAGGATACCGGCCTCGATCATGGAATCGCCCTCGATGGTCAAGGCATAGTGGTTGCCGCCGCCATCCAGCAGACCGGCCGGGACACCGATAAAGCTGGATGGATCGGCCAGCGCGGAGATCGGCGTGCCGGCCGCGATCTTGCCCAGCAACGGGAGGTCCACCATGGTGTCCGTGGCCTCGTTTGCCTCGTTCGCCTCCGTGGCGTGGAACCGATGCCCGCCCAGTCCGGGCGACGACCCGGCCGGTGGACCCTGAAAGTCACCCTGGATCACGCGCGGCTGAAAGGGGTGCGGGCCAGGGTGGACCCTGAAAGTCACCCTGGATCACGCGCGGCTGAAAGGGGTGCGGGCCGGCACCGGCGCCGGTCGCGCCCCGGGACGGCTCCGGGGCTCCGGGGTGGCGCAGGATCTCCAGGGCCCGGGCACGGTGCGGCAGGCGCCGGATGAAGCCACGCTCCTCCAGGGCCGAGATCAGGCGATGAATCCCGGATTTTGAACGCAGGCCGAGCGCCGTCTTCATCTCGTCGAAGCTGGGCGCGACCCCGCGCGTGCGCAGCTCCTCGTCAAGAAATACCAGCAGTTCGCGTTGTTTGGGCGTCAGCATGGGGGTTCCCTTTTTCCGGTCCTGGACCGGCCCCGAGCCGGCCGGCGCGGTCGCGGCGGGGCTGCCGCCGCGTATGGCATTGATCACGGCGCGGCAGGTTCAGCGCCGGTCGGCATGAACAGGGCCGCGTTGGCCCTTTCCGACGCGACGGACACGGGGTCCGCGCCCTGCCCCGCTCCGCCAACCGGCCCGCTCCGCTCCGCCAACCGACCCGATCCGTGGATATCGCGAGGCGCCGCCGTCAAGGACGAACAAACGCGGTACACTCAATTTTTGTTCTACTTTGGTTCCATCTTGGGGTCAAGAGGGCCGTCAGGGGCGACCAGGGCAGTCGGGCAACAGCAGGTCTCATGATGGGAAAGGGCAACGGCCCCGAACAGCGCTGCCCAAGGCCCGGGCGGGGTCTCGCGCCGGTTCGAGGGGGGGGCGGCCGCCCGGCGGTCCTGGTGTCCGCGCGGTCGGGGCGCAGCAAACAAACCGCGCTAGCGCGGTTTGATGCGGATGCGCGGTCGCGACGAGCCGTCTCCCGGACGATCTCCATCCTGGCCGCCGCCCTGGCCGCCGCCCTGGCCGCCGCCCTGGCCCTCAGCCGTCCCGACCACCCGCATGCGGGGCCGCCCGAACGCCGCGCCGGTGCCGACGTCGGCCCGGTCCGCCTCGCCCACGCGCTGGACTCGGCCGCGCATGCGGTCCATGGCCCCCGTCCACGACGCGGATTCCAGGATCATCTGGCAGGCCTCCAGGCGGGCATGCAGGCGATGCTGCGCCACGTCCGGGTCGAGTGTGGCGCTGTCCGTAGTGTTTTCGGTGAACTGTTCCAACAGGCGCCGATAGGCCGACACCAGGCGATAGACCAGCACGCGGTCGCGCGCCGTCTCGGTCGCATCGGCGGTATAGGCGGCCAGCAGCAAGGTGACCTGTTCCGCGTTGAAGCCGGCGCGTTCGCTCAGCCGCGCGAGTTCGTGGTGGGGGTCGCCCATGGCGGAGGCCCGCCAGTCCAGGAATACGACCCGGGTGCCGGTGTCGAAGCAGGCCTCCGGCGCCGGGGCGTTGATGCACGGCGCCGGCGCCACGGCATCAAGCGACAACACCTCGCGGCATTGCCCGATCATGTCGCGCAGCATGGTCAGGTCACGCACCGGCAGGCCGGCGGCCGACTCGGGCGTCCAGTCGCCGGCGCCTTCCAGGCCGGCGAAGGGATCGGTGCGGCCCCGGAAGACGAGCCCGCTGGCGTGCAGCATGCGCAGGGCGCGGCCGATGCGCTCGATGACCTCCGGATCATGCGCCACGGCCACGTTGATCGGCACGCCCGACCACAGCGGATAGGCCCACAGGCCGGTGTCGGGGTCCAGTTGCAGGGTAGCCGGCGCCAGGCCGAGGCGTTCGGCCTGAGCCAGGTTGTGGGCTTCGGCGGCGGGCCTGCGCGGGCCACCGGCCTGGCCGCCCAGGCCCTCGACCTCCACATCGGGCGGCAGGCGGACCATCAGGGCCTCGTCCTCCTCGCCCAGTTCGACCAGGCAATACAGCGGGCCGCCGGCTTCATCCGGCACCGGCGTGACGGCCAGCAGGTCAGGGTCCAGGCCGCGCAGGACAGAGACCCGCTCGGCCAGGAAGGGCGCCAGGTCATGCTCGGTGATCATGCCGCCCCCACTGTCGAGCGCGCGGCGTCACGATAGCGCGCCAGCGCCTGGGCCACCCGCGCCATGGGCCGCGACCAGTCTCCGGGGAGGCTCTGGCGCGCCAGCCGCAGCGAGGGATACCAGGGCGAGCGCTGGCCCGAGTCGCCCCACCGCCAGTCAGCGGCGAACGGCAGCAGCACCAGCGCCGGTACGCCCAGCGCTCCGGCCAGATGCGCCGGCATGGCATCGACGGTGACGACCACATCCACGGCTGCGATGCGGGCCGCCAGCGCCTCCAGATCGTTGAAGTCCTGGTTCACGTCCTGATGGGTGCCCGGGGCGGAGGGCGCCCGGTCGTCGCCGGCCCGTGCCACCGCCGCCGCGCCAGCGCGGTCGGCCAGACCATCCAGGTCGGCCTCGGCCGGCCCCACCTGCACCGAAACGAAACGAAGGCCGGTCACCTCGAACACCGGCCCCCAGGTGTCCAACGGGGCTACCCGGTCTGGCCGGCGGGCGGCGTTGAGGGGACTCCAGCACACGCCCACCAGCAGGGTTTCCGGAGCGCCGGCGCCGGCCTGCGCCAGCCAGCCGGCCCTGAGGGCGCCGGCGCGGGCTTCGTCGGCGGCGAGGGTCGGCGACGGTGTCACCCCTGCCGCCGGGTCCGGCGAGATCAGCCGGGCCAGGCTGCCGAACGGGGTTTGCGCCGCCACCTCCGGCGCCCGTGTGGCCGGGTCCGGTGGATCGGACTGGGCCACCACGTCATGGTCCGGCAGGCCCCGGCGCAGCAGCGGGACCAGACGGGCGTCGGCCTCGATCAGCAACGGCGACCCGGAGACGCGCGCGGCCGCCTGTGCCAGGCGCAGGAACATCAGCTCCTCGACCAGCCCCTGGCGTTCGTGCCAGATCAGCAGACGCTTGCCGTCGAGCGGTTCGCCCTCCCAGGGTGCCTGGATGAAGGAATCGGCCGGCCGGTCGGTCTTCAGCACGCGCCATTCGTACTGCTCCCAGCCCTGCACCCAGTCACCGCGCTTCAGCAGCGCGAGGCCGAGGGCGACATGGGCATCGGGCGAATCGGGTTCGAATTCCACCACCCGGGCGTGGTGTTCCAGCGCCGGGTCGAGTTGGTTGCGCCCCTCCAGGATGCGCGCAATCAGGCCATGGCACCAGGTCAGCGAGGGGTCGCGCAACAGCGCCGCGAAAGCGGCGGACAGGGCCTCGGCATCGCGGCCGGCGTGGGACAGGGTCTGCGCCAGCAGCCGGTGGGCGTCGGCATGGTCGGGCCAGCGCGCCACCGCCTCGCGGCATACCCGAATGGCATCGGCGATCCGGTCGGCGCGCCGCAGCAGCGAGGCATGCAGCAACACCAACGCCAGCGTGGCGCCATCGCCCAGGCGGGCGCGCGCCGATTCCATCAGGTCAAGGGCAGCCGGCGCGCGGCCGGCGGCGAACAGGGCCAGCACCTGTTGGCGCGCCACTTCTGAATCGCCGGGGCGGTGCTCGGACAGGCGTTCCAGCAGACCCGCCGCCGTTGTGGCGTCGCCCATGCGGCGCAGCGCGTCGGCCGCCCCAAGGGCCAGCGCCGCCAGTTCGTCGTCGAGCGGGCTGGGCGCGCCCACGGCCAGGCTGCCGGCGCGCCGGTACAGCGAGCGCGCCCGGTCGGGGTGACCGGCCCGGTCGGCCTCCGCCGCCTGGTCCATCAGCAGGCGCGGCCCGTCGGACCCGCTTTCATACAGGATGCCATGATCCGCGTCGGGGGATCGCGCAGGCGCGTCGGCCAGGGTCGGGGCGGTTTCCCCGGTCCCGGCCTCTCCGCTCGCCTTGGCGCCATCGGCTTCCGCCGCCACGGTTTCGTTGGTTGGAAAGAGGATCTTCAAGCGCCGCGCCAGCCGGTCGCCGGCGGCCACGTCGCCCAGTCCGCGCAGGCGCCGCGCCAGCCCAAGAACGGGCGCCGCGCCGGCCTCCAGCGGCAACCCCAGCATCCAGGGATCGGCGCTGTCCGGGGTCAGGGCGATCAGGGCTGCGGCCGCCTGGCGCCAGGTCTCCAGCGCGCCGGCGCGGTCGTTCTGGCGTTCCAGCGCATTGGCCAGTCCGATGGCGGCCCCGATGGCCTGCGGCGCCAGCGCCAGCGCACGGCGGAAGTGAACCTCGGCGGTGCCGACCGCGCCGTCCGCCAGACAGGCGCCGCCCAGCGCCACGGAGAGGGCGACGTCCTCGCCACCCAGATCGGCGCGCGCCGCTTCCAGGCGCCGCCGGGCCATGGCGATATCCCCCTGACGCAGGGCCGCCAGTCCGCCCAGGCGGAGAAGGTCACCGCGCTGGCGCGCCGACAGCGTCGACGCCCGGTGCCCGTCGGGGGTGGCATCGGGAGGGGCATCGGGAGGGGCATCGGCCTCGGCGCGGTCAAGGTGGCCATCGACCAGCGCCAGGACGCCGGCGTCTTCGCCGTCCACGAACAGGCGGCGGGCGCGCGCAAGGGCCTCCGCCGCGCCGACCGGTGCCGGCCCGCGGCCGCCGCCCTCACCAGGGTTCGTACCGGGATTCGTACCGGTGTCCGCGTCCGTTGCCTCATCCGACTGGGCGCTGGTGGCGGTGTCCAAGATGCCGGTCTCCTTTGTCCAACGACTGTCCAACGACCGCCCTTTCGCCGTTCCGCGCCCCCGTTCAACAGGGGCGCGGAGAATGGACCCTGTCAAGAGAATCGTGCCGGTTTCAGACGTCAACATCAAGCCGCCATCCAGGCCCGCCCGCGGCCATCGGGTTCGCGCCGGTGGGCGCCCTGACGGGCCTTTTTTCGGAACGGCCTGTGGAAAAGCGTCACAGGCCGTGAGACCAGGGCCGCATGACCAGGGCTTGGCTCGAAATTCCGTTCTCCCGATTGCCCTGCGGGCGAGACAGCCCCGGGTGCCATGACCTATTGTTCACCGGCCGGTGTAACCGTACCTTGAGGCGCAGGGCTCTGCCCCGACGGCCGGGACGGGACTGCCCGGGGTGAGGTGGCGGGTTTCCGCCGCAGGAACGGTGGCATGCCCTTTATCGCGCATTACGAAGTCTACGTGCTGGAACCGACGGGG
>CAYFTQ010000074.1:0-9797 GCA_964346035.1 uncultured Roseospira sp.
TGGCCCGTATCCGGATGGCCCGTATCCGGATGGCCGGTATCCGGAGGGCGTGGCCGCTCCGGCGATCAGCGGCGCGGCTGCATGGGTCCCGCCCGTCACGGTCAGTCGGGACCGGGGCATGCTTGTCGGGGGCAGTTGCAGCGGCATTCCGACCATGGGCGGGGGCGCGTTTGGCAGTGGCTGGTCGGACCCCTGGCCGGCGCCATACCCGTATCCGTATCCTTGCCCGTATCCGTACCCGTACCCGTACCCTCCGGCAGCCCCGGTTTGGGGACCCTGGCCCGAGGACGGCCCGGCAAAGGCCGGATTGACGACGACATTTGCGGAGCCGGACTGTGCCGACGCCGGCGCGGTCGCCAGCACGAGGAGCAGCGCGACGAGCACCGCCGTCGCATAGGGCGCGCCCTTGGCTCCGCCACCCCGGTTCGATGATCGCTGAGTGCGCATGGCCGGCTCGGTTTTCCTGCCTTGAGGGTGCGCGGGCGCGGTCGGATTCCATCGTCGCGGCGCGCCGCATCCCGCGCGCGACAGCGTTTCCTGCGTACCGTATATCACCGAGGCCCACAGGGGCAAGCCGGCTGCCGCAACCTCCGCCGCAGGCGCTGTCGGTCCGGCCTACAGCCCGCAGGCAACCCGGCGGGTGTTGCCTCGCGTGAGGTTGCGGTACCGCGCCAGCGCCCAGAGCGGGAAGAACGCCGGATAGCCGTGGTACTTCAGATAGAAGATGCGGGGAAATCCCACCGCATTGTAGAGCTGTTCCGTCCAGCGCCCGCCCTCGCGCGGATGTGCCGCCAGGAAGGCGACGCCGCGCCGGACGGCCTCGCTTTCCACCTCGCCGGCGGCCATCAGACCCAGCAGCGCCCAGGCGGTCTGCGACGGCGTGGAGGCCTTGACGAAGTCCCGGTTGTCCGGCCAATAGCTCTCGCAGCCCTCGCCCCAGCCGCCATCGGCCTGCTGGCGCCGCTTCAGCCAGGCGACGGCGGCCTTGATGTGGGGCGCCTCCGGGTCCTCGCCGACGGCGTTGAAGGCGGCCAGCGCCGACCAGGTGCCATAGATGTAGTTGGTCCCCCAGCGGCCGAACCACGAGCCGTCGGTTTCCTGCTCCCGCTTCAGGAAGTCGAGCGCGCGGGCGACGGCGGGGTGGTCGCGGCCATAGCCGATCTGGGCCAGGAAGCCAACGCATCGCGCCGTCACATCCACCGTGGGCGGGTCCAGAAGGGCGCCGTGATCGGCGAACGGGATGTGGTTGAGAACATAGTATTCGTTGTCGGCGTCGAAGGCACCCCAACCCCCGTTGCGGGATTGCAGGCCCAGGATCCACTCGGCAGCGCGGCTGACCGCCTCGCCGTTGGCGGAATCGCGGGCGCGGTCCAGCAGCATGCCGACGACGGCGGTGTCGTCCACGTCCGGATAATGCGCGTTGTTGTACTGGAATGCCCAGCCGCCCGGGCGCGCGTTCGGCTTCCAGGCCGTGTAGTCGCCGTCCACGTTCAGGATCTGGCGCTCGCGCAGCCAGGCCCGGGCGTTGGCGATGGCGCATTCGCGCTGCTCGGTGGTCCCGGGCTCGGCGCCCAGCCCCAGGGCGGTGGCTTCCTGCATGGCCAGCGCCGCCAGCCCGGTATCCCAGACCGGCGACACGCAGGGCTGGACATAGGCATGATCGCCCTTGTCCACCACCAGGCCATCGACGGCCCGGCGCGCCAAACGGACGTTGGGGTGGTCCGTGGGATAGCCCAGCAGGTGATAGACCATCAGGCAGTTGGCGATGGCCGGATAGATGCCGCCCAGGCCATCGACGCCGTTCAGGCGCTCCTCGATGAAGGCCAGCGCCTTTTCCGTGGCCTTGCGCTCGGCGGCAGCGGGCATCAGGGGCTCGAACACGCGTACGGCACTATCAACCTTTAGCAGAAGAGACCCTACCCAGTGTCCGGTCGGGTTGGAATGGTAGTGCCGCTCCTCGTCCGGCGGGGTGACGAACAGCTCCGCCACACCCACGCCGCGCGGGTTCATGGCCCGGGCGCGGCGGGAATACAGCACGAACAGCGGCACCATTACGGTGCGCGACCAGTACGATACCTTGTCCATGTGGAACGGGAACCAACGTGGCAGCAGCATCGCTTCCACCCGTGCGACCGGGCAGGCGCGCCAAGGCACCTGGCCGAACATGGCCAGGGTATAGCGCGTGAACACGTTGGCGCGGGCCGCGCCGCCGCGGGCCAGGATGGCTGCGCGTGCGCGCGCCATGTGCGGTTCGTCGGGGTGATCTCCGGCCAGCTTGAGCGCGTAATAGGCCTTGACCGAGGCGCTCATGTCGAAATCGCCGTCATGGAACAGCGGCCAGCCGCCATGCCCGCCCTGGATGCGGCGCAGATAGACAGCAATCTTGCGCTCCAGGGTGTTGTCGATCTGGTCCAGAAAGTGGTTGAGCAGGATGTATTCGGCGGGAATGGTGGCGTCTGCTTCCAGTTCGAAGACCCAATGGCCGTCGCTGTTCTGGTGCGCGCTCAGCCAGTCGGCGGCCTCGTTTATGACCGGGTCCAGGGTGTCCGCATCCAGGTCCGGGGCCGGCGCCTCGCCCGGGGGCCGGGCGCCATCGCTTTCGGGCCGTGCGGCTGCGCCCGTGTCCGAACGCGGCGGCGTGTTCAGGGCGGTCTGGGACTCAAAATCGAAAGACCGGAGGCTCTTGAGCACCTGGTTCATTGAAGAACGGCTTTCCCTTCAAAAGGCTTATTCACTTGGCTCCGGCGCTCCCCGCATCGTGTGTCTGGATCCCGCTGCGTCACGCGATATATCGCCGTTACCGAAGCCAAGTGAATAAGCCGGCCCTTGAATTGTCCTGTTCGCCACGGACGGGGCCGGGCGATCGTGGCCCCCGGTCATGCCGACAGGGGCGTCTTTAATATATCCCGTGCCGCGAAGCCCGGGCCGGTTCGAGGTGGGGCGGCGCCGGTTCAGCAAAACCGAAACGCTGGTCCGGCCAGACCCCGGCCAACCCCGGGCTTCCATTTTGACCCTTCTAAAGCAGGGTCATTTTCTCGCCCCGATCTTTGCCAACGTCATTTGAGGTCTGGCGCGGGCAACTGCCCTCTTACTGTGGTTGCCACACCGGCGTTCTTTTTGACCTGAGTTGATCGTCGCAGTCAAGTCTCGCGTTGCAGTGCAACGATGGTTTCGGCCGCCGTGTGACCGGACCGCACCGCCCCCTCGATGGTCGCGGGCAGGCCGGTGTTGGTCCAGTCGCCGGCCAGGGCGAGGTTGGCGAACGGCCCGTTCGGTCCAGGCCGGCGCGCCACCTGGGCCGGCGTCTGGGCGAATGTGGCACGCTTTTCCTTGATCACCTTGACCGGCGGTGGCGCCATGGCGGGGTTCAGGCCGAGCGCCCGCACCACGTCCCGCCAGACCGGCTCGGCAATGGCGTCCGTCGGCAGATGAGCCAGGGCGGTGGCGGCGCTGATGGTGACCGAGGCCATATCGCCGCGCACGAACAGCCACTCCGCCGTGCCGCCCAGCAAGCCTAGCGGTTGCGGCGGCGCTGCCGGCGGTGGGGCGGGCAGACGGAAATGCAGGTTGACGATCGGGCGTTGGTCATCGGGGGCGCGCATCCCCGGCAGCAGCAGGTTGACCGACCACGGCGGCAGGGCCAGAACGACGGACTCGCCGGGCGCGACGGCCTCGGCGCCGTCATGAAACAGCAGCCGTTCGACGCGCCCGTCCAGGGCGTCCAGCGCGCGCAGGCGCCGGTTCATGCGGATCACCGTGCCGTGCCGCTCCAGCCAGGCCAGGGCGGGGTCCACGAAGGTCTCGCTCAGGCCGTCGCGTGCCCATAGCGGCCGGCAGGCGCGCCCGCCGCGGCCGAAGGTCTCCGTCAGCACCGGCCATAGAAGGCGGGCCTGGGCGGTCTCGGCCTCGGTGTTCAGGACCGAAACCGCCAGCGGTTGCCAGAAGCGGTCATACAACGCTCCGCCCGGTCCCAGGACCTCGGCCACGGTGGCCGACGCCGGCGCGCGCGCCAGCCGCAGGGCGGCGCGCACATAGTCGGCGGGGCGGGGGTCGGGGACCCCCCCGGGCGGGCGCCGCAGCCAGACGGGGAACCCGCCGCCCCCCGTGCGCCCCGGCCCGCCCCCGGGCGTGCCCAGATCGAGGAAGGCGAAGGCGGCCTCGGCCGGGCCGGTCAGGCGATCGCGCGCGCCGATGCGGTCCAGGAAGGCCATGGCGTCGCGGTTGCCCGACAGCAGCAGGTGATTGCCGTTGTCGATGGTCCGACCCAGCGCCGGTTCATGGAACGAACGCGCCCGCCCGCCGGCATGGCCGGCGCCCTCGTACAGGCGCACCGGCCGGCCCCTCTCGGCCAGCCGGACGGCGCAGGCCAGTCCGGCCAGCCCGGCGCCGACAACATGCACCGTGCGCGGGATGACCCCGCCGGACAAGCGCGTCATCCGATCAACCCGAAGCGCAGCGCCAGCCACAGCTTGACGGCGGCCGGCACCCGCGGCGGCTGGTGTACGCGATCCCAGCCCCGCGCCCGCAGGCGACGGAAGAGGGCGTGATAGACCTCCTTCATCACCCGGGCCGGTCGCGCGGGCCGGCGCGGCAATCGTGCGAACAGGGCGTCGGCCTCGGCGAAGCGGGTCTCGGCGACGGCCGCCAGTTCGGTCCGCACAGCCGCCACGGCGGCATGGTCCAGCGCGGTCTGGATGCGCGCCGGAGGCAAGTCCAGGCCGTGCGCCGCCAGCCGGTCCATGGGCAGGTAAAGGCGGTTGCCGGCCGCGTCCTCGGCCACGTCGCGCAGGATGTTGGTCAGTTGCAGGGCGTGCCCGACGGCGCCGGCCAGGGCCGGGCTGTCGGCTGGCGCGATGCCGAACACGGGGTTGGACAGGCGCCCGACGGCGCACGCCACGCGATCACAGTACAGCGTCAGGGTCGCGGTATCCGGCATTCGCACTGATGGCGCAGCGTCCATTTCCATGCCGTCGAGCACGGCCAGGAAATCGGCCTCGGCACAGCCGTAGCGGTCCACGGCCCAGGCCAGCGCCCGGTCCAGCGCCTCACCCGCGCGCGGGCGGCCGGCGCACACGGCGCCGACGCGGTCGCGCCAATCGGCCAGGCGGGCGCGCTTGGCGGCATCCGGCAGGGCCGGGTCGTCGGCGATGTCATCGACCACGCGGCAGAACGCATAGACGGCGAACATGGCGTGCCGGCGTTCGGCCGGCAGCAGACGCATGGCGCCGCCGAAAGAGGTTCCGGCGGCACCGGTGATGCGGGCCACGGCGGCATGGGCGTCGGCGTCCAGGGCGGTCGCCGTGACAGGGGCTCTTGCGGTCATCGATACACCCGGCCCTTCCAGGCCCGACCCTGGCCCATCCAGTGCCGGCGCGCCGAATCCAGCGTCATGGCGCTGTACAGCAGAGCCGCCAGCGGCAGCGTCAGCGCGCGCCAGCGCGCCATGTGATAGACCTTCAGGGTCGGCCAATAGGCCACGGCCATCAGCCCCCAGGCCAGCAGCCCGAAGCCCGCCGTCACCGCATCCCCCGTCGCCAGGCCCCAGACGACGGCCAGGGGCGGCCACACATAGGTCAGCACCATGAAGGCCATCAGGCCCCCCAAAGCCAGGGCCGAATAGCCCAGTTGGGTGAAGGCCGTGCGCGTGACGATGCGCCAGATCTCGCCCTGGTCCTCGTAACGGCGCAGCGAGCGCGTCCGGGTCGCCAGTCCCAGCCAGATGGAGCCGTGCGCCTTGAGCCTGCGGGCCAGGGCACAATCGTCGATCAGGGCGTCCTTGATGGCTTCGACTCCCCCGATGGCGTCCAGCGCGTCGCGCCGGACCAGCATGCAGCCGCCGGCCGCGCCGGCCGCGCGCCGGCGTGGATCGTTGACGCGCGGGAACGGGTAGAGCTTCTGGAAGAAGAAGACAAAGGCCGGTATCAGCAGCTTTTCCCAGCCCGAGACACAGCGCAGCCGCACCATCAGCGAGACCAGCAGACGGCTCTCACGGAACGCCCGCGCGACCAGCCGCGACAGGTTGCCGGGGTTGTGTTCGATCTCGGCATCGGTGAGCAACACATAGCGGGCGGCGGGGGCCACGGCGCGGGCATGCTCCAGGCCCTGATGGACGGCCCACAGCTTGCCCGACCATCCGGCCGGAAGCGGTTGGCCCTGAATGACGTGCAGGGCGGCTTTTTCGTCCTCGCGCTCGGCGGCGGACAGGGCGGCGCCGGCGGTGCCGTCGGTGCTGTTGTCGTCAACCACGATCACGTCAAGCGCGCCGGGATAGTCCTGACGCAACAGGGAATGGACGGTGCGTCCGATGGTGTGGACCTCGTCGCGGGCCGGAATGATGGCGACGACGGGCTCTGCCTCCTCCCACGTCGCGCCGGTGATGTCGAGCTTCTGATCGGCGCGCCAGAAGCCGCCCCGGCCCAGCAGCAGCCCGATCCAGACCAGCAGGGCTGCCAGCGAGACCCAGGCGATCGGCGTCAGCGTCCCGACCCAGTCCAGCACAACGATTTCCTCCCTATGTCTCGGGCAAGAATATTGACTCGTTTTAAAGCCGCGCGCCCCGGATGCCCGTTTCCCCTTCTAGCGCCCCGACAGGCCGCGCGCCACCCCGCGCGCCGCGCACAGCAGGGCGGTGCCCCTGGACAGCTTGACCGGTCCGGCCAGCGGGTCCTGGCGCGCCAGGCGCTGCGTGAGGGTTTCCGCGATGTCGAGAATGACCGCGCTTTCCAGCCCCAGGCGGCGGTCGATGACCCCGCCGGGCAGCGCGCGGGCCTCGGCCAGCAGGGCGCGGCAGCCGTCCAGGCAGCGGTCGATGACCCGGCGCAGGGCCGGTGTCAGGCGCGCGCCGTCCAGGTCCCGGACGCAGGCGCCGGCCTCTGCCATCCAGTCGCCCGGCAAGTAGACCCGGTCGAGGGCGCGGTAATCGTCCTGGCAGTCCTGCAGGTGGTTGATGACCTGAAGGGCGTGGCACAGCGCGTCCGACGGGCCGTAGCCGGTACGCGAGCCGCCATGCAGGTCGATCAGATAGCGCCCGACCGGCGCCGCCGACAGCCGGCAATAGCGCATCAGGTCGGCCCAGTCATCATAGCGGCCCTTGACGGCGTCCTGCTTGAAGGCGGCGATCAGGTCCAGGCAGTGGCGCGCCGGCACGGCGGTCGCGGCCAGGCTGTCGCGCATGGCGTGGCCCTTGGCGAAGGCTGGATCGGCGGTCTGGCGTCCGTCCACGGCGGCGGCGAAGCCGTCCAGACGGGCGATCTTCTCCGCCGCGGGCAGGTCGGGGGCGTCGCCGATGTCGTCGATGGCGCGGGCGAAGGCGTAGAAGGTCGCGACGTGCGGGCGCAACCGCTTCGGCAGCAGGATGGAGCCGACCGGGAAGTTCTCCGTGCCGGCGTGCTTGCCGGACGCGACCTCGATCCGGGCGGCGGCGGGATCGGCCTTGGGGGCGGCGTACAGGGGGGCGGTCGAGGGCATGGCAGGATCGGACCAGGGCGGCGGCTCGCGGGACGGTGCGCCAACGTGTAGCAGAGCCGGCCGATCAAGGCGAGAGGGCCGGCGCATGGCGCCGGCCCTCGCATCCGCGTGATCGCGAACGAGGCCTAGCGGGTGCCGGCCACGGTGGGCACGACCTCGGCGCCGTCGTCCTCGTCCCCGTTCCCGGGGCGGGCGGCCGTGCTGGCGATCTCGGTCGGGTGGCGCAGGCGGGCATACAGGGTCTCGATGGCGGCGCGATCCTTGCGGAAGCGTTCCAGAGCGGCCCCGGCCAGCTTGATCGCAGGCTGGAAGCGCACACCCATCGGGTTGACCTTCTTGCCGTTGCGGATGATCTCGTAGTGGAGATGCGGGCCGGTGGACATGCCGGTGGACCCGACCCGGCCGATCACCTCGCCCTGCTTGACCCGCGCCCCATTCTTCACCTGGATGCGGCTGAGGTGGGCATAGGCGGTCGAGAACTCGCCGTTGTGCCGGATCTGGATGTAATTGCCATACCCGCCCTTGCGCCCGGCGTAGTTCACCACGCCGTCACCGGCGGCGAAAATGGGCGTTCCCCGGGGCGCGGCGAAATCAACACCGGTGTGCATGCGCGAATAGCCCAGGATGGGGTGCTTGCGCATTCCGTAGCTGGACGACAGGCGCGCGCCATCGACGGGTGTGCGCATCAGCGGTTTGCGCACGCCGTGGCCGTTCTCATCGAAATAGTCCCAGTGACCGTCCTCGGTCTCGAAGGCATAGGCCATCATGCGCCGGCCGCCGTTGGTCAGGGCGGCGAACAGGACGCGCCCGTCGCGGACGTGGCGGCCATCGGGGGTGTTGAAGCGCTCGTACATGATCTCGAAGACGTCATCCCTGCGGATGTCGCGCTGGAAATCGATGTCATAGGACAGAACGTGAATCATGTCCCCCAGCGCGCCGTCGGAGACGCCGGCATCAACGGCGGCCTGGTACAGGCTGGATGTGATGGGGCCACCGAAGCGCACAACCTCACGATCCAGGGTGGCCTTTTCCTCGTCGGCGCGGAAGCCGGTCTCGGTCGCCTCGCTGGGCGCCACGACAACGCGGGTGCCGGCGGCGGGTTCGAAATCGAAGCCGGTGAAGTGCTGCCGGTCCGGCTCGGGCTGGGCGAATCGGATCTTGACGATGTGACCCGGGCGCATGCGGCGGGGGTCGTAGACCTCCTCCATGGCTTTGATGGCCTTGTGCGCGGTCAGGCGGTCCACGCCGGCGTCAATCAGCAAGCCGATCAGGGTGTCGCCCGGATCGACACGGGCCGCGCGCGTGATCGCAGTGGTCGCGGCGGTCGGTTCCCGAGAAACGGCCGGGGCCGAAACCGACGCGGTATCGGCGGCCCCGACATGCACGCCAACGTCGGCCAGCGCGTTCAGTGCCGTCGATGTCAGGGCGGCGGCCTGCGTGCTGTTGGACCCGGCGGTCGCGGTCGCGGTCGCGGTGACCGGCGCGGCGGCGTCATCGGCGCCGGCGGTCGGGTCGGGCCTGGGCAGGGGCAGGGGCGCCTCGGCCATGGCCAGGGCCGGATCGGGCCTGGGCGCGGGCGGCGGCGCGATTCCCTCCAGCGCGGCCACAAGCGCCAGATCGGTTTGAACGCCGTCGCCGTGGGCGCGTCCGTCGGCGGCGCTGGTGGGCGTGCCGGCTCCGATCAGCGCGACACCGACCATAAGAAGTCCGAGGGCGCGGGCACCAGAGCGCCCCCCCCTCGACGTCGAATCGGGTCGTGTCCGCGATCCGCGCAGGCTAAACATGCTCTCCATCCTCCATCTGTCTCGCGTGGCGTCGCGGCCCCCCTCGCGGCGCGACCCGATGATGGTTTTCGTTTGCCGCGCCGCGCATTCCGGTGGCGCGTTTCATGTCATGCCGCTCTCGCCAGGGATCGGCCTCCGCCAGGAGGCCGGCGGCACGGCGCCCGCATGAGGCCCGACCGCACCGTGAAGACGCACGATCAGCATCGGCAGCATGCCTACGACGACTCGGCGTGTCAATCGAAGAACCTTTTAAAACAGGATGTTCGGCCGTGTCTTTTGAGTCACAAATTATGGAGATGCCGTAACCTAACGCGGCTAATTTGCAACAGTCAAGGGCGCGGTGAGGTTCAACCGGTGATTCCCCCTGCCCGACCGGGGTCTTTTGTTTCAAATTGTGTCAAAACGTGCAAGCGGAATCTTCGCGACCGCGAAGCCGGCCCGAGACGGCCTGCGCGCGCTTCCGGCCTATCGGGCCAGGACTCCGGCCCGCCGCAGCGCCGCCGCCTTGTCGGGATCAACCCACCAGGTGGAGATCTGCGTGCCCTG
>CAYFTQ010000075.1:0-9744 GCA_964346035.1 uncultured Roseospira sp.
ATTCTGGGTCAGGGTCAGGGTGGCGGTCTCTTCGCCGGCCGCCTTCTTCAGTTTCTGGTCGGCCGTGGCGGCGACGCGCCAGTCCGCCACGGCGGCGGCGCAGACCGCAACATTGACCGGCAGGGCCGCGCGGCAGGCGTCCAGCATCTCGCGGGCGCTTTCCACCCGCGTCACCAGGACGCCCGGCGGGTCGGGCAGGGTGACGGGACCGCTGACCAGAGAGACCTCCGCCCCCAGTGCGGCCAGGGCGCCGGCGATGGCGTGGCCCTGGCGGCCGGAACTGCGATTGGCGATGAAGCGCACCGGGTCGATGGGTTCGTGCGTCGGGCCGCTGGTGACCAGGGCGCGATAGCCCGCCAACGGGCGCGACCGTAAGGGTGCGCTGGCGTCGTCGTCGGGGCCGTCCTGAATCAGGGCCAGCCGGGCGGCCATGGCGTCCACCAGGGCCTCGGGCTCGGTCATGCGGCCGGGGCCGTGCTCGCCGCAGGCCATGTCGCCGACCTCGGGGCCAACCAATGCGACGCCGCGCGCGCGCAGCAGGTCCATATTGGCCCTGGTCGCCGGGTGGGTCCACATGCGCACGTTCATGGCCGGCGCAACCAGAACCGGCGCATCGGTGGCCAGAAGGATGGTGGAGGCCAGATCGTCCGCCAGTCCATGAGCCATGCGCGCCAGAATGTGCGCCGTAGCCGGCGCGACCGCGACCAGGTCGGCGTCCCGCGAAAGCTGGATGTGGCCCATTTCGCTTTCATCGGTCAGGGAGAACAGATCGGCATAGACCTTGTCTTCACTCACCGCCGCCAGACTGAGCGGCGAGACGAACCGCTCCGCAGCCGCCGTCATCACGCAACGCACGGCGGCGCCGTGCGCGCGCAGGCGGCGGACCAGGTCCGGAGTCTTGAAGGCGGCAATGCCCCCCGAGACGATCAGCAGGACGCGTCGTCCGGCCAGGTCACGCTCGGGCTCCGGTGCAGCCGGAACAAGGGGTTCGGACATGGCGCCCCGCGTGATGTCGGACACGACGGAAGGGCTCGCGACCCGGCCAACAGCGGCCGGGGTGGCCTATTTCATCTTGATTTCCTTGAAGGCGACATGCTTGCGCGCCTTCGGATCGTACTTGCGGAACTCAAGCTTTTCGGTTGTCTTGCGCGGGTTCTTCTTGGCCACGTAGAAGTAGCCTGTGCCCGCCGTGCTTTCGAGCTTGATCTGTATCGTTGCCGGCTTCGCCATGGCCTGAAATCCCGTGAAACTGCTGTGAACGGCTGAGCCGCGCACCATACGCGGCCGGACCGCGAAGTCAAGCCCTGCCCGCAGCGCAATCGCTGGAACAACCAGGACAGGAACAACGAGGGTTCTGCGACCCGGCGACCATCTGAATCCTGTGCGGTCGTCACGACCGGCGAAGGATGGTCCGTGGGGGCGAGGGCTTGTTCCGCACGGCGCCCAGGCCATGCTAGATCAAAGCCAGCATCATGCGCGCGGCAAGCCCCAACAGCAGCACGGCGATCAGTGTCTTCACGTGGCGTTCGTTCAGGCGGTGGTGCATGAGGGTGGCGCCAAGCGCGCCGCCGATGACGGCCGCCACCCCGACCACGGCCAGCAGACCCCAGTCCATTTGCGTGAAGGTCAGATAGGTCAGGAACGCCCCGGCGGAGGAAAACGGGATCACGAATCCGGTCGCGCGGGCGGTCTTCTTGGCGTCGTGGCCCAGCAGGATCAAGGCGGGCATGATCAAGGCGCCGCCGCCGACACCCAGCATGCCAGAGACGATCCCGACGCCGCCGCCCACCAGGGGGAGCGGCCAGGACCGGGGGGCCTGAACCAAGCGCGGGCGGTGCGGGACCAGCAGCAGCCCGGCCGCGGCGATCAGGAAGGCGGTCAGCATCGCCCGGATCACGGTCGGGTCGATGAACTGGCTCGACCACGCCCCCAGGGGTGTCGCGATCAGGATCGAGACGACAAGCGGCAGCGCAAAGCGGATCTCCAGCATGCCGCGCCGGAGATGCGACACCGAGGCGGCAATGGTCGCGGCGGTGTTGACAAAGAGGCCCAGTGCGCGGGCAAGCTCGAACGTGACCCCGACCATCGACAGGCTCGGGACCAGCGCCAGCGCCGAGCCCACGCCGCCCATGGCGAACACCGTCGAGAGCACCAGCGTGAGCCCGAAGCAGAGGCTGTAATCAAGCAGGCTCACGCAGGCTGTCCCGTTTCTGGCGCAGGCTTGTTCACTTGGTTCCGGTGCGGTGCTCCGCCCCGGCTCAGCCGGCGCAGCAGCAGCCCGAGGCCGCCTCGGAGGCCGCGATGGCATCGGCCGAGCCGGTGACGGGGAAGCCGCGTTCGACCCAGCGGGCGATGCCCGGGCGCATGTTCGCCACCCGGGTATAGCCCTGATACATCAGGAAATAGGTGGCCTTCAGGCTGCGTTCGCCGACCGCGCAGGCAAGGATTACGTCGCGGTCGCGGGGCACCTCCGGCCAGCGGGTCTGGAACGCGCTGAGGGGAATGTTGATCACCTCGCAGCCGGCATAGCCGACCCGCGCGACCTCGTCCGCCTCTCGCACATCGACCAGCAGCGCGCCTTCGCCCAGCAGTCGCCGCGACGTGGTCGGGCAGACCTCCCGCGCCTCGGGCAGGTCCTTCGTCTCCGGTTCGCTCATTTCGGGTCCTTTCGCGGATGGCCGTGGAGACCATGCTTGAACAGGTCTAGCTCAGCCATGCCCTGACCTCGTCGGCCGAGGGGACCGTGCCCACATGCACGACCTTGCCGTCGATCACCACGCCCGGCGTGCTCATCACGCCATAGCCGACGATTTGGCGCATGTCCTCGATCTTTTCGAGGGTGACCGCCTTGCCCGCCTCTTTGGCCACGCTGTCGATGACAGCGGCGGTGGCCTTGCACTTGGCGCAGCCGGGGCCGAGAACCTTGATATCCATGAGGGTGTCCTTTCGGGTCAGATGATGGCGTTGAACAGAAAGCCGGTGGCCAGGATGCCGAGGCTGACGACGCCGACGAAGATGGCGATCAGGCGCAGCGTCAGCACCTGTTTGAGGATGATCATTTCGGGCAGGCTGAGCGCGATCACGCTCATCATGAAGGCCAGCGTGGTTCCCAGTGCCGCGCCCTTGCCCAACAGGGCCTCGACGATCGGGATGGCGCCGGCGGCGTTGGTGTACATCGGCACGCCCACGACCACGGCGGCCGGCACCGACCACCAGGCCTCGCCGCCCATGATGCGCAGCATCACGGCCTCGGGCACATAGCCATGGATCAGCGCGCCGATGAAGATGCCAAGGACGACCCAGATCCAGACCCGGCCGACGATCTCGCGCACCTGCCGGGCGCCGATGTCGAGCCGATCGACCATCCTCAGCCGCTCTTCGGGCGCCTCGCCCACGGGCCCGGCGTTCAGCTCGCGCACCCAGTCCTGTAGATACCGCTCCAGCCGCATCCGGCCCAGAACCCAGCCGGCCACGGTTGCGATGGTGAAGCCGAAGACAAGGTAGATGGTGGCGATCTTCCAGCCGACGAGGCCGTAGAGCAGGCCAAGCCCGACCGGCCCGACCATCGGCCCGGCGATCAGGAAGGAAAACGTCACCCCCAGCGGGATGCCCGCCGAAACGAAGCCGATGAACAGCGGCACCGACGAACACGAACAGAACGGCGTGAACACCCCCAAAAGCGCGGCCAGCGGATAGCCCGCGATTTCGCGCTTGCCCGCCAGGATTGCGCGGGTCTTCTCCGGGCTGAACCAGCTGCGCAACACGCCGGTGACGAACACGATCAGCGTCAGCAGCAACAGCACCTTGGGCACGTCGTAGACGAAAAAGGCGATGGCCTCGCCGGTGTGGCTGTGCCGTTCCACCGGCACCAGCGAGACGACCCATTCGGAAAACGGGATCAGTTGCCCATAGGCCAGCCACCAGGCCAGCGCCGCGACCGGCAGCCCGGCATACCAGGCCCAGTCGGGACGTGGCGTGCGGTGAGCGGCGGAGGTTTGTGTTTCGGCGGTCATGCGACCTTCCTTTCCGGGGTGTGAAGCGCGGTGGCGGCCAGCGCGGCCTGGACGATGGCCCGCAGCTCGGGCGCCAGGTCGGGGTTCAGCCGGTAGCGCACCCATTGCGCATCGCGCCGGTCCACGACCAGACCCGCCTGTTTCAGCACCTGCATGTGCCGCGACATCCGGCTTTGCGTGGCGTCAAGCCGGGCCATCAGATCGCAGACGCAATGCTCCCCGCCGTCCGAAAGGAGCGTCATCGCGCGCAGGCGGGTCGGTTCGGCCAGGGCCGACAAAACGGCAAGCGGCAGGGCATCAAGAGGCATGGCATCCGATCTCGCGCTTATGCGGTTGAGCGCATATATAAAGGAAATCATGCGCGGGCGCAACCCCGCGCGGAGCCGTCAAGTCCGCTCGTCTGTTTGGCGGGCGGCAACGGGTCCCGGAAGGCAAGACACGGCAGGCGCTGAGCCCTGCGCGGCGTCCTCAGCTTTCCAGCATGCGCCGCAGCAGGTCCACGTCCTCGGCGAAGCCGGCGTCGGTCAGGCTCAATTCCTCGACCTTGCGCACCGCATGCATGACGGTGGTGTGGTCGCGACCGCCAAACTTGCGTCCGATCTCGGGCAATGAGCGCTGGGTGAGCTGCTTGGACAGATACATGGCCACCTGCCGGGGCCGCGCTACGGTGCGGGCACGCCGGGCCGATGACATGTCGGCGACGCGGATGTTGTAGTGCTCCGCAACCCGCTTCTGGATTTCCTCGATGGTCACGCGACGGTCGTGGGCGCGCAACAGGTCGTGCAGGACCTCGCGCGTGGTGTCCAGCGTGATCGGTCGGCCGACAAGCTGGGCGTGAGCCACCAGCCGGGTCAGCGCGCCCTCGACCTCGCGCCCGTTGGACGCGATCTTGTGTGCCATGAACTCCAGCACCTTGGGCGGCAGTTCGGCGCCGAGTTGCTCGGCTTTGTCGGCCAGGATGGCGAGGCGCAACTCATAGGTTGTGGGGTGCAGGTCGGCCACCAGCCCCATCGACAAGCGCGAGCGCAGGCGGTTGCCGATCTCCTCCAGGTCGCTGGGAGACTTGTCGGCGGACAGCACGATCTGGCGGCCCTGGTCCACCAGCGCGTTGAAGGTGTGGAAGAACTCCTCCTGGGTCGATTCCTTGCCGCTGATGAACTGAACGTCGTCAATCATCAGCACGTCGACGGAGCGGAACTGCTCCTTGAACGAGATGGTGTCGTGCTGACGCAGCGCCCGGATGAAGCTGTACATGAACTTTTCCGCCGATAGATAGGCCACCCGGCGTTGCGGGTGCGTCTGGCGGATGTGGTGGGCGATGGCGTGCATCAGGTGGGTCTTGCCCAGGCCGACGCCGCCGTACAGGAACAGAGGGTTGAACGAGACCTGCTCCGACTCGGCGACCCGCTTGGCGGCGGCATGGGCGAACTCGTTCGGCTTGCCGGTGACGAAGCGCTCAAAGGTAAAGCGCGGGTCCAGCGGCGCGGACACCAACTCCGAGGGCGGCCGCGCCAGGGTCTCGACCCGGGCCGGAGCCGGGTCGGCCCGGTGCGGCGCGGGTGCGGCCGCAGCGCTGACGCCGGCCGCGTCGTCGGCCGCTTCATCGGCCACGGGGACGGCCTTGGGGTCGGCCTTGGGGTCGGTTGCAGCCGGGTCGCCACGGGAGACCTCGAATCGGAGCGTGCGGTTGCGGGTATCGACACCCGACCACAGGTCGCGAATGCGATCAGCGTAATGCGTCAGCACCCAGTCGCGCATGAACGGCGTGGGCAGTCCGAAGCGGACGGCGTTGCCCGGGGCGCCGCTGACCGTCATGGGCTTTACCCAACGATTGTAGGCGGCTGATCCAAACTCCCGGTGCAGGTGTTGTCTCACCCGGTTCCACAAATCGCTGATATCGCTGTCCGGCACCTTCGTGTCCATCATCGGTCCCTTTGTCGGACTCGCCCCCCGCGCGGGTCCCGCATTGCCATCCCTGTCTGATCGACGGCCCGCCCCGGCCGCGCGGTCATCCGCCTGTTGCGAATGCACCACGTGACCGGCCCGGTCCCCCACCCGGGGCGCGGGCCGATTCCCCCGGACACGCCCAGGTGGGGCGCGCCAGAACTCGTTCTCCGCCGTCGCCCGGCCCCATCCAGGCGGCCACCGCAGCGCCGAGGCGCGGACGATGCCAACCGGCGCGACCGCCATCAAGGACGACCACCCGGGTCATCCCTCCGACCGGCGAGGCACAAGCACCGAAACAAAACGGAAAAGAACTTAACAAAAGACCAAAATCTTAAGTCGAAACATGAAACACAAAAGGCCAAATCAGCGACAACAAACACCTACTGTACACAATAGAAACGAAAAACATAAAACTTGAGGCCAGACTCAATATATGTTGCATTTTTTCCTTGTGAGCCAGAAGGAGAGACTAGCTCTCCGGCCGCCCTCAGGCAACGTGATCGAAACGGGAACATACAAGAATCTTTGCACCTTGACGATATATCTAGGGGGCTCTCTGACGGCCGACGCCCTATATTGTGGTTCGGCGCTGCAAACGCCGCCGTTTCCCTGAGGTTGTCGCGTCCGGCATGGCGGTCCCCAACACTTCACGATTCGCGCGCCACGCCACAGCACGAACGGCGCGAGCCACGCCTGTCACGGCATGGAAACATTGATGGCCCCGGACGTTGCGGGGCGGGGCTGTGACGGTGCCTCAAGTCACCGCCCCGGGTCGCGACCCGGGACCCCAGCCCGGCGTCCTCTGTCTGCTGCGAAAAACCGGCATGTGAACAGGGTCTTGTCACCATGGACGAGGCCGCTTCGGCGCGCCATTCTGACGCCATGACAGCGTCCCGCCCAACCGCCCCGGACGCCCGCGCGCGCTCCGCTCCGCCTCTGTCGCCCTGGCCCCTGCGCCGGGCCTGGATGGTGCTGACCTGGGAGCGTCTTCAACAGGCCTTCTGGCCCGCTGCGGCGCTGGCCGGCGCGGCTTTGGCCGTACTGCTGTCAGGGCTGCCGGGACGTTTACCCGGCTGGCTTCATCTGGGGCTGCTGGCGCTGCTGGCGCTGACCATCGTGGCGGCTCTGGCGCAGGGGCTGGCGCGCTGGCGCGTGCCCCGCGCGGCGGCGGTGCGGCGGCGGCTGGAGGTGGCCACGCCGGGCGCTGCCCATCGCCCCTGGACCGCCGCCACCGACCTGCTGGCGCTGGGGGCCGGGGATGCGGCCTCGCGCCGATTGTGGCGGGCGCACCAGGATCGCATGGCGGCGGCGGCGGCGGCCTTGCGGCCCGGTCCTGCGCGCGCCGGGCTGGCTTCGCGCGATCCGTTGGCATTGCGACTCGTCCCGCTGTTATTCCTGGCGGTGGCACTGGCCGACGCCTGGCCGGCCCCCATGGCGCGGCTGACGGAGTCGCTGTCGCCCCGATTCGGCCCGCCCGCGCCGCCGGCGCATGCCCAAATCTGGCTGACCCCGCCGGCCTATACGGGCGCGGCGCCGCGTTATCTGGCCGCGTCGCGGGACCATGACACCGCGCCAGACACCGCGCCCGAAACCGGGATCGACTCGGGGACCGATACCGGGACCGGTGGCCTGGAGCCGGTATCAGCCACCCCCCTGGCGGTGCCCGAGGGCAGCACGGTGCTGGCCCTGGTGCGCGGTGGGCGGGGTGCGGCGCGGCTGGATCTGGGCGAGGCCCCGCTGGCATCGCTGGCCCTGCGCGCCGACGGTGACGGCGGTCAGAGGCTGAGTCGCCGACTGGGTCGCCGTCCGCCGGAGGCCGCTGAATCCACCGGGGCCGCCGATGCCGCCCCGGCCCTCAGTGGTCCGTCGCTGGCGGCCGTGGACCGCCTGCGTCTGCGCCAGGGTGGTCGGGTGCTGATCGAGCGTCCGGTGACGCTCATCCCCGACCGGCCCCCCTCGATCACCTGGACGACGCCGCCGGCCCCGGCCGGCCCCGATGCTCCGGGACGGCTGGCCCTGGCCTATGCGGCTCGCGACGATCACGGCCTGGCGCGCGTTACGGCCATCGTGGCGGCGGCCGGCGGGCAGGCCCTGGGAACCCCGCCCACGCTGGCGTTGCCGGCCGTCCCCGGGGCCGCGCGGGCCGAACAGCCCGATCTGAGCGCCCACCCCTGGGCCGGAACGGCCGTCACCATCACCCTGGAGACCGCCGACGCGCTGGGCCAGACCGCCGCCACGGCGGCGGCGCCCGTGGTGCTGCCGGAGCGCGCCTTCTCGCACCCGCTGGCGCAGGCCTTGATCGACATCCGCCGTGATCTGGTGCAGCGGCCGGAGCGCGCCCGGGCGGCGGCGGTCAAGATTGATCTGCTGGCCGCCGACACGGCCGCCTATGACGACCGTCTGGCCGTGTTCCTGTCGCTCAAGGCGGCCTCGGCCGGGCTCGGTCTGAGCCCGGACGGTTTGGCCACAGAGGACCACCTTGCGCTGTTGTGGTCCATTGCCGGCGCGCTGGAGGACGGCAGCCTGGGTCAGGCCCGGCGCCGCCTGGCGGAGGCCCGCGACGCTCTGCGCGAGGCCCTGGCGGGGGACGCCGGGCGGGCCGAGGTCGACCGCCTGGCCGAGGCCCTGCGCGAGGCCATGGCGCGGGTCATGGACACGCTGGCCGAATCGCTGCCGCTGGCGCGCCTGCCGATGGGCGAGATGTCCATGCCGCAGGGCGCGGAGCCGTTCGATCCCGAGGCGGTTGAGCGCATGCTGGAGCAACTCACAGAGCTGTCCGACCTGGGCGCCCGCGCCGCCGCCGAGGCCATGCTGGAGCGCATGGAGCGGATGCTCGACCAGCTTTTGCGGGCGCGCCCGCCCAGTCAGGCCGAGATGCGCACCCTGGCCGAGATGGCAGAGATGGCGGCCCGGCTGCGCGATCTGGTCGAGCGCCAGCAGGCGCTTCACGACCAGACCTTCCGGCTTGATCCGCGCGATCCGGACGAGCCCCGTTTGGGCCTTACCCCGGCGCCGCTGCCCGACCTGCGGTCCGGCGAAACCCTGGAGGATTGGGTGCGGCGTCAGGAGGCGCCGACCCCCGCTCCGGCGCCACCGGCCGAGGCTACCCGCCGGCTGGAAGGCGACCAGCGCCGCCTTCGCGAGACGCTGGAGTCCCTCATGGCCGATCTGGCCGACCGACTGGATCGAGTGCCGCAGTCGCTGGGCAACGCCAACCTGGCCATGCGCGAGGCCGAGGCGGCGCTTCGCCGGGGCAACGCCGTTGCTGCCGCCGAGGCCCAGGGCCGCGCCCTGGAGGCCCTGACGGAAGGCCAGCGGCAGGCCATGGCAGACATGGCAGGTCAGGGCGGGCCGCCCGGGGCAGGTCAGGGCGGGCCGCCCGGGGCAGGTCGGGGCATGGGCTTCGGTCTCTTGCCCTTGCAGCCGGGCGGGGGCTGGTCCGGGGGGCCGCCGGGCGCCCCCGGCATGGCCCCGGGCGCCGGTCGCGACCCGCTCGACCGCCCGGTTCGGGGCGGCGGACCAGATGACGGTTCGGTCGCGCTGCCGACGGCCCCGGAGACCCGGCGCGCCCGCGAAATCCTGCGCGAATTGCGCCGGCGCGCCAACGAGGCCGACCAACGCGGACCGGAACGGGACTACCTGGACCGCCTGCTGGAGCCGTTCTGACCGGCGTCGGGGCGTATCGCTGCTGTCTTGATGACATCGGCACGACGGTCTTTGCCGGCCAGTTCTTCAAGCTGGTGTCGCACAGCGACACCAGAGGCGCACCGGCCGCTCTGCGAAA
>CAYFTQ010000076.1:0-8104 GCA_964346035.1 uncultured Roseospira sp.
GGGTGGGAAGGATCGGCAGGGCCGCGCCGAGGCATCGGCGTTGGAACGAATCGCGCATCATGCGCCCGATTCGCGAGTCAAATCCCCCGTTTTCGGCTGTGGATTCCGCCCGGACGGGCGGGGCGGCACGCCTGTTCGCGGTCCGTGGTGCGAGGTGTCCGCTGCGGCTGCAAGGGGCTGTTTGTTATTTGAATCAGCTAGATTCATATCACTCTTAAATCACTCTCTCAAGATGTTTCGTCCTGAGAGCCAAACCCATTTGTTGACGCCGTGGACCCAGGGTATAGGCTGAGGATAGAGAGCATTTGAATATAATTCCGGAGGGCTTGCCATGACAGCCAAACGTGCTTTTGGTCGCCGCGCCCCCGGTCTGCGCGCGACCGCGCGGTCGACACGGCAGGACAGCGCCGGGTGGAGCAGAACCGATCTGACACGTGCCTACGTCGAAACAGAGGACTTCGCCCGCAGCCTGTACAGTAAGCAGCAGGACGCGGGCAGGTCCGCGCGCGGTGCCCTGTTCGGCGGCCTTGCCCTGGCGCTTGCCGTCGGTCTGGCCCTGCCCTTCGTCACCGATATCGGCGCGCCCTCGTCCGAACCGGGCGCCATGACGGTCGCCGAGCTGGATGCCCTGACGCCGGAGCAGTTGGCACAGCTTTCCCCGGCGGCCGGTGGCCAGCGGGACAAGGGCCTGCTCAACCGCCTGTTGGGCGTGCTGTCGAACTAGCCCGGATTATTCATGAGAGTCAGCCTTGTCTCTGAATACCCCCAAAAAACAATGGGTTGGCGGATCTCGGCCAAGAAATTCCGTTTTAGCCGAGTTTCTGAAGCCTCGCCGTTTTCCGCCGGATCGTCGCGTTCATGAATAATCCAAGCTAGAGTGCTCGTGGATCGGGTTGAGTGGCGGTGGAGCCCCTTCGGGTTGCTTTTGTGATTCAACGGACCGGCCGGCAGGAGGTCGATCCGCATGGCAAAATCCTATCCATCGACACGTCCGAACCGACAGACTGGCCCATGGCTGCTCGCCCCTTCATGGCCGCACTTCCTGGGGCGAGCCTACCTCGACCCCGTGCCAACCGGGAGAGCAGCCTGACGCCGATTACGCCATGTATCAGGCCGGGACCGCGTTTTCAGCCCCCAGCTCACGCGGACGCGGCGGGCGCCGGGGCGCCCGCGACAGCCACCACAGACCAAGCAGGCCCGTCAGCAGCGGCGAGGCATACAGGAACGGCAGAAAGGCCCTGTCCGTGCGGGCCAGGCTGGAAATGCCGATGTCGGCCGCCTGCGCCACGATCACCAGCACGACCGAAAGCACCAGCGTGACCCGCCCGCGCCGGTTCTGCCGATCAAAGGTCGCGCCCAGAAGGGTGCCGAGCGCCAGCAAGGTGAACCCCACGTTCGCGAGCGGCTTGGACAGGCGCTGATGGGCCTCCATGCGCATGCGGCGCACCGCGCTTTCAGAGAACGTATAGGACAGGCCGGGCACCATTTCGTCATCGACATCTAGCGTGAAAAGCTCGTTCAACGGACGTTCCCGCGACTTTGGATAGCGGATCGCCTCGTCGCTGGCGTCGCCGAGCGGAATGGCGTGGCTGTCGAAATACAGGAAGGTGACCTGCCCGGTCTCGCGGTCGAGTTCCTGCTGTACGCCCTTGACCAGCATCACGCGCACCACGTTCTCGTCATAGTTCAGGACGCCGCGTTGCGCCGTGATGGTGCGATCCATGTCCGGCTGGCTACGGTCGTGGATCAATAGATCCTCCAGACTGCCGCCCGCCGTTTTTTCACGCACATACACCGTCACGGAATCCCCGATCAGGGTGAAGGCGCCTTCCTTCAGGGCCATGTGACCGAACTCGTGCTGGATCTCGAACCGCAAGCGGTTGAAGTCGCGTTCCAGGGCGGGAACAGCAACCAGTGTCAGATAATAGCACAGCGCACACGCCACCCCGCCCAGCACCAGCGCCGGCAGGCCAATTCGCAGGCGGCCGATGCCGGCCGCCTGCATGACCATGAGTTCGCGGTCCTGGCTGAGCTTGTTGTAGACGAACAGAATGGTGCCGAAGACCGCCAGCGGCAGAAAGACGGTCAGGAACGCCGGCATCATCAGCAGGGTCAGGCGCAGGAAAACACCAAGGGACAGGCTTTTCTCGAAAAAATCC
The DNA here is from genome assembly GCA_964346035.1 of uncultured Roseospira sp. Lineage (GTDB taxonomy): Bacteria > Pseudomonadota > Alphaproteobacteria > Rhodospirillales > Rhodospirillaceae > Rhodospira. The sequence goes on from CAYFTQ010000076.1 coordinate 2,160, forward strand.
TCAAAGAACTTGAGCGAGTGGATCAACCACATCATCGCCATGAGCGCCATGGTCGCGAACGCCAGCGTCAGAACAAGCTGTTTAAGGATGTATGTCGTGATCGTCTTCATCATGCCGCCGGGTCTGCGCCGCACCTGTCGTCTGTCGTAGGCCGTGCGCCGTCAGTCGGCGGGCCGCCGCGCCGCCTTTTCGTCCAGGCCCGAGGTTCCGAACCGGCGCGCCAGTTCGGCCCAGACCTGCTCTGGCGAGATACCCCGATCGGCCCACAGGACGGACAGATGATACAGCAGATCGGCGCTTTCGTTGACCACCGCTTCCGGACCCTCGCTGAGGGCGGCGACGATCACCTCGGTGGCTTCCTCGCCCAGCTTCTGGGCGATCTTGCCGGAGCCGCGCGAGAACAACCTGGCGGTGTAGGAAGTCGCCGGATCGGCCCCCCGCCGATCCCGCACCACTGCGCCCAGATGGTCCAGAACACGCGCGTCCGCAGGCGCACCGGGTTCGGAGTCGTTACGACCGGGGACTGTCAAGGCTGTCCTCCCGCATCGGGATACCGGCGGCCCGCATATGCGCCTTGGCGGCGCCGATGGAGTGTTCGCCGAAATGGAAGATGGACGCCGCCAGGACGGCGGTGGCGTGGCCCTCCCGGATGCCCTCGACCAGATGATCGAGGGTGCCGACCCCGCCCGAGGCGATGACCGGCACGCTGACGGAATCGGCGATGGCGCGGGTCAGGGCCAGATCAAAGCCCTGGCGGGTGCCGTCACGATCCATGCTGGTCAGCAGGATCTCGCCCGCGCCCAGGTCCACCATGCGGCGCGCCCAGCCGACGGCCTCGATGCCGGTCGGCTGGCGCCCGCCGTGCGTGAAGATCTCGAACCGCCCGTCGCCGACGCTCTTGGCGTCGATGGCCACGACGATACATTGGGTGCCGAACTTTTGCGCCGCCTCGCGCACGAATGCGGGTCGTTTCACGGCAGCGGTGTTGATGGAGACCTTGTCGGCCCCGGCCAGCAGCAGACGGCGCACGTCCTCCACCGCCCGCACGCCGCCGCCCACGGTCAGGGGCATGAAGCAGCGCTCGGCCGTGCGGGCCACCACGTCATAGAGCGTCTCGCGATTATCGCTGCTGGCGGTGATGTCCAGAAAGCACAGTTCATCCGCGCCGGCGGCGTCATAGACCGTGGCCTGCTCGACCGGGTCTCCGGCGTCGCGCAGATCAACGAAGTTGACGCCCTTGACCACGCGGCCATCCTTGACGTCCAGACACGGAATGATGCGCATCTTCAGCATGGTCAGGGCTCCCGCGTGGCCGCATCCAGGACCGCCAGCGCCTGGCGCAGATCAAGCCGGCCGTCATACAGCGCGCGCCCGCTGATGACCCCGACCAGGCCGCTGGCGGCCCGGCGCGCGGCGGCCTCGACGTCGGCCAGGGAGGCGATGCCGCCGGACAGGATGACCGGGGTTGTCAGGCGCTCGGCCAGGGCCGCCGTGGCGTCCAGGTTGGGGCCGCCCATGGCGCCGTCGCGCTCGATGTCGGTATGGATGAGGGCGTCCACGCCGACATCCTCGAAGCGCAGCGCCAGGTCCAGCGCGGTCACCGTCGAGGTCTCGGCCCAACCCTCCACCGCCACGCGACCGCCGCGCGCGTCGATGCCGACGGCAATGCGGCCCGGGAACTCGCGGCAGGCGGTGCGCACAAGGTCCGGATCGCGCAAGGCCACGGTGCCAAGGATCACCCGGGCGACCCCCTTTTCCAGCCACAGCTCTATGGTCGGCAGGTCGCGGATGCCCCCGCCAAGCTGGACCGGCACCTCGCCGACGGCATCCAGGATACCGGCCACCGCGTCCTCGTTGACGGGCTGTCCGCTGAAGGCGCCGTTCAGATCCACCACATGCAGCCAGCGGCAGCCGGCCTCGACAAAAAGGCGCGCCTGGGCGCCGGGGCTGTCGTTAAAGACGGTGGCACGGGCCATGTCGCCGCGCAGCAGGCGGACGCACTGGCCGTCCTTCAGGTCGATGGCCGGGAACAGGATCATGGCGTCACGGTGTCCAGGACAGAAAGTTGCGGATCAGGCGCAGCCCGGTAGCCTGGCTCTTTTCCGGATGGAACTGGGTCCCGACCATGGTATCGCGCCCGATCATGGCGGTCACCGGGCCGCCATAGTCCACCTCGGCCAGCACGTCCCCGGCCCGCTCGACGACGACGTGATAGGAGTGAACGAAGTAGGCGTGCTGACCGTCCCGCAGGCCGGCCAGGACGGGATGACCGGGCCGGGACAGCCGCAGTTCGTTCCACCCCATATGCGGCACCTTGAGCGCGGAGTCGGCCGGCGCCAGCGCCTCCACCCGGCCCTGGATCCAGTTCAGGCCGGGGGTGGAGCCGTACTCCTGGCTTTCGCGCGCCATCAACTGCATACCGACGCAGATGCCCAGGAAGGGCCGGGCGGCGTTGGTTGCGACCTCTTCCAGGGCTTCGATCATGCCGTCGATGGCCTCCAGGCCGCGCTTGCAGTCGGCGAACGCGCCCACACCGGGCAGCACCACCCGATCCGCCTTGCGCACCGTGTCGGGATCGGCCGTCACCACCAGGTCCGGTCGGTCACGGACCTCCAGGGCAGCGCGCTCGATCGCCTTGGCGGCGGAACGCAGGTTGCCGGAGCCGTAATCGATCAGGGCGATGGTCATGCCGGGTCCCCGAGGATGAAACGACGGAACGCCCCCCGGGGCCGGACGACGCGCCACACGCCGGGACCGCGAAGGATCGGATGAAAGGCTGTCTTACCAGGCGCTCCGGCCCGGCGGAAGCGTCCAGGGCCGCTGACCGCGCGTCGCCCGGAGCCTGCCCCCTGGAACGCGGGGACACGCACCCCCCCCCCCAACGCAAATCGAGCGAAAGGCTTATCCCCCTGTTTCAGCCCGGCCCACGATGGCGTGCGGATCGCGCCCACGTGCCCCCCCGACATCCTGTGGCTCCCGGACACAGGGGGATAAGCCGGGTTGAGCGAAATAAAAACCGGCCCCGGGAGGGTGCCCCGGGGCCGGATCGTATCTGCCGCCGGCCGGCCCGGTCGCGCTATTCGCGGTTGCCCAGGAAAAACAGCAGGAACTGGAGCAGGTTGATGAAGTTGATGTACAGCGCCAGCGCACCCATGGTCGCGGACTTCGACATGGTCTCGCCGTCCATGGTGACGTTGTACTCTTCCTTGATGCGCTGCGTGTCATAGGCGGTCAGGCCCGCGAACACCAGAACACCCACGCCGCTGATGATGAACTGCAACATCGAGCTGGCCAGGAACAGGTTCACGACGGCGGCGATCACGATGCCGAACAGGCCCATGATCAGGAAGCTGGCCATGCCGGACAGATCACGCTTGGTGGTATAGCCGTACAGGCTGAGCGCGGCGAAGGTCGCGGCGGTGATGAAGAACACCCGCACGATGCTCTCGCCGGTATAGACCTGCAACAGCAGCGACAGCCCGATACCCTGAAGGGCGACGAACAGCCAGTACATGCCCTGCACGACCGTGGCGCTGGCCGAGCGGATCATGAACATGGCCGCGAACAGCACGATCAGCGGCGACCACATGCCGATGGTGCCCAGCAGCGAGAGACCCACGACCTGGCCGGCCTGGGTGACGTAGAACAGCTGGGAGACGGCCGGCACGTTGACGATGACCATCGCAATGATGCCGGACAGGGCCAGACCGGAGGCCATCAGGTTGTAGACCCGCAGCATGTAGCTTCGGAGCCCGGCGTCGATTGTCGCGGACTCGACCTGCCCGCGGCTCAGTGTTCGGCGTTCAGTGTTCAGGGCCATGGCTGCACCTCTGCTGGATTCGAAAGACCGTGTACCGGGAATATGGACCAACCGGCGCGAAAATCAACGCGCATGGCGCGGCCGTTACCGGGATTTAATCTTCCGCCGGCGGCTGGATGCGGGCGCCGCGAACCCGCATGCGCGACCGCCGGCGCCCACCCCGGGGAAAAGGAACCGACACCGGCCGCGCCAACAGCATCGAGAGCGGAACCCCGATGTCCCGGGCTTATCGGGAGTAGTACTCGATGACCAGATTGGGTTCCATCTGCACCGGGTAGGGCACATCGGCCAGCTTGGGCTGGCGCAGGAAGGTCGCCGTCGTGCCCTTGGCATCCGGCTGGATGTAATCCGGCACGTCGCGCTCGGGCGAGGCCAGCGCCTCCAGCACCAGCGCCAGGTCGCACGACTTGTCCTTGACCTCGATCACGTCACCCTCGCGCACCTGATAGGACGGGATCGTGACCGTGCCGCCGTTGACCTTGATGTGGCCGTGATTGATGAACTGACGCGCGGCGAAGATGGTCGGCACCACCTTCATGCGGTAGACCACGGAGATCAGGCGCCGTTCCAGCAGGCCGATCAGGTTTTCCGAGGTATCGCCCTTGCGGCGGTTGGCTTCCTCATAGGCACGGCGGAACTGCTTTTCCGAGATTTCGCCGTAGTAGTTCTTCAGCTTCTGCTTGGCCATGAGCTGCGTGCCGAAATCCGAAGGCTTGCGGCGGCGCTGGCCATGCTGGCCCGGCCCGTATTCGCGGCGGTTGATCGGGCTCTTGGGGCGACCCCAAAGGTTCACGCCCAGCCGGCGGTCGATCTTGTATTTGGCGGAATGACGCTTGCTCATGGACCTGGACACCTTCGATCGAGGTTGTTGTCTGGACCGGCCGTTCGGCCGTTTGGTGTCCCGGAGGCCGGCAAGGGCGCGATCCCCGCCCGCGCCAGGGCACAACGGGGCCAGGGCGCGACGAGGATCGGGCGGCGCGGACCGTCGCACGCCCCGGGGCGCGCGACGGCCTCTCCGAAAGGACGGAGTCCGCCTGTCCGGGAATGAAGAGCGGACGTGTACGCCCCCGGACCGGATCCGTCAAGACGTGAACGCGCGGCGGGACCCCGTTATCGCCGTCAAGGCAGGCAACCGCGCGTGTTGGTCTTGCCGCAAGCGCACGGACAGGCATGCTTGCGCCGTGCCTTGGGCGCGCCGCCCCTTGGCGACCCGCGTCGCGGGGGTGTAGAAACGGACCCATGAGCAAGACACCGTCATCGCCCTTCGCCGGGTTGCCCTCGGTCATCGCCCTGCCGCCATTCCAGCATGGCTGGGTCTGGCTGGTCGGCGCCGGCCCCGGAGACCCCGCGCTGCTGACCCTGCATGCCGCCCACGCCCTGGCCGAGGCGGACGTCGTGGTCCATGACGCGCTGGTGAACGCCGACGTGCTGGCCCTGGCGCGCGCCGATGCCGAGATCGTCTTCGCCGGCAAACGGGGTGGCAAGCCCTCGGCCAGCCAGCCCGACATCTCGGCGCGGCTGATCACCATGGCGCGCGCCGGCCGGCGCGTGTTGCGCCTGAAGGGCGGCGACCCCTTCATCTTCGGGCGCGGCGGCGAGGAAGCCCGCGCCCTGGTCGAGGCCGGAGTGCCGTTCCGCGTCGTGCCCGGCATCACGGCCGGCATCGGCGGGCTGGCCTATGCCGGCATCCCGGCCACCACCCGCGACACCAACGCCGCCATTACCTTCGTCACCGGCCACGCCGCCACCGGAGACGTGCCCGACAACGTGGATTGGACGGCGCTGGCCCGGGGAGCGTCTGTGCTGGTGATCTATATGGCGGTCAAGCACCTGGAGACCATCGTCGGGCGCCTGATGGCCGGCGGGCGGTCCCCGGACGAGCCGCTGGCCTTCATCTGCCAAGCCACCACGGCCGAGCACCGGGTCGTGGTCTCCACCCTGGGCCGCGCCGTTGCCGACCGCGACGCCGAGAGCGTGGCCGCCCCCGCCATCGTGGTCGTGGGCGAAGTGGTGCGCCTGCGCGAGGCGCTGGGCTGCTGGTGGGACCCGGCCGACCTGCTGCCCCGCGCCACCGACACCGCTGCCGAGTAGGGGTGCCGAGTAGGGGTGCCGAGTAGGGGCGCCG
>CAYFTQ010000076.1:8204-9736 GCA_964346035.1 uncultured Roseospira sp.
CGCTCAATCCGAGCTGATGACCCTGCTTTCCTCCGGGCTGGCGACCTGCCACGTCGCGCTGGGCGACCTGGCGGCCGAGGACGGCGGTCTGCTGATCAGTCTGTTCCTGGCCGGGCTGGCGGGCGGCTTCACCCATTGCGTCGGCATGTGCGGGCCGTTCGTGCTGGCCCAGACCACGGCCCGGCTGGAGGCCGTTCCGGCGGCACGCATGAGCGAATGGCACCGCCTGAGCGGCGCCGCCCTGGTGCCCTATCATCTGGGCCGCCTGACCACCTATGTCCTTCTGGGCGCCGTGCTGGCCGGGGTGGCCGGACGGATCGCCGGCCGCGATTGGCTGGACCTGCTGTCGGCGGCGCTGCTGCTGCTGGCGGCGGGGCTGTTTCTCGGCTATGCGGTGCCGCGCCTGCGGCTGGCGCTGCCGGGCGGGGCACGCCTGGAGGGCTGGTGGTCGGATCGCGTCGGCCGGCTGGCACGGCCGCTGTTCCGCGATCCGGTCGGCTGGCGCGGCTATAGTCTGGGGGTGGCGCTGGGTTTCATCCCGTGCGGCCTGTTGTATGGCGCACTGGCGGCAGCGGCCTCCGGCGCTGCCGTGCTGACCGGCGCGGCGGCGATGGCGGCATTCGGGCTGGGCACGGTGCCCAGCCTGCTGGTCATGGGGCTGGTCGGGCGGGTGGCGGCGGCGCGCTTCCGGGGCGCGATGGCGCTGGCGGTGCCGGTGCTGATGGTGTTGAATGCCGGCGTGCTGGTGTATCTGGCCGCCCGCCTGATGGCGTGACGGCAAGCCCGGAGATCCGCCCCATGGCCCGAAAAACCCTGTCGATCCTTGGCGCGGCGGCCGTGGTCACGACCGTGATCGTCGTGGCGCTGCTGCCGCGCCTGCCGCACCTGGGGCTGGGAGGATCGGACCAGGGCGCGCCCGAGGTTCACCCGGGCGCCGACCGGTATGATCCGGACCGGCCGGTGGGCGGTCCCTTCACCCTGGTTGACGGCGACGGCGCCACCGTCACGCCGGACTCGTTTCCTGGCCGGTATCTGCTGATCTACTTCGGCTATACCTATTGTCCGGATGTCTGCCCGACCAGCCTTCAGACCATGCGCCTGGCTCTGGACCGGCTTGAGCCGGCGTTGCTGGCCCGCGTTCAGCCGCTGTTCATCACCGTCGATCCCGAGCGCGACCACGCCGCCGATGTCCAGGACTACGCGGCCTCCTTTCATCCGGACCTGATCGGCCTGACCGGTACGCCGGAGCAGGTCGCGGCCGCCGTGGACGCCTATCAGGTCTATGTCCGCAAGGTCGAGATGGCCGACAGCGCGGCCGAATACCTGATCGACCACAGCGCGATCACCTACCTGATGGCGCCGGACGGCACGCTGGCGGCCGTGTTCCGCCACGGCATCGCGCCTCAGGCCATGGCCGAGGGGCTGCGGGATGTGCTGGCCGACGCCCCCGACGCGCCACCCTCATGATGATCCCGCGACCGGCGCCAGCACTTCTCATTTTGGCCGCGTGCCCTCAGGAGGGAACTGCCGGG
>CAYFTQ010000077.1:0-3480 GCA_964346035.1 uncultured Roseospira sp.
GATCCCCCCCCAGCCCGCGCCCCATGATCGACCCGCGGGGGGGGCCGGCGGCACCCGCCCCCGCCGTCCGGGCCCGCCGTTGCAGGCCGGGACGGGACCAGGAGCCATCACATCCGCGACTGGTGGTGATGGATCGCGAAGGCGCGGGCACAGGGGGCGGGTTACTCCGGCGGCAGCGGGGTGATGGTCATGGGTTCGCGGGCCAGGGTTTCCACTTGCCAGGCCGGGCCGCCGGGCGGCGCGCCCGTCAGCGGCACGAAACGCACCACGGTGGCATTCGCCAACTGCGGCCGCACCTTGCCGAAGCCCATCTTGAACAGAAGCGCGCGAAAGGTGCCGGCGTGCCCGATGATCAGCGTTGGCACGGGCACTTCCAGATGCCCCGCCGTGCGCCAGATGCGCTCGGCGAAATCCGCCCAGCTTTCGCCCTCGCGGGTTTCGTGGAAGGTGCTCGGCCGCTCGCTCAGGGGCCGCCCTTCCAGTTCGCCCCAGTCGCGTTCATTGAATCCGGGTTCGACGAACGGGCTCAGCCCCTTCTGGCGCAGGATGGGAACGGCGGACTGCTGAGCCCGGTCCAGGCCGGTCACCACGACCGAGGCCAGGGGGACGTCGCGCAGGGTGTCGGCCGCTTCCTCGACCTGCGCCCAGCCCTTGTCGGACAGCGGCGCGTCCAGTTGGCCGGCGACCAGATCGCGGGCGTTGGTGGTGCTCTCTCCGTGGCGCATGAAATGGAACGGCCCGTCGAGAAGGCTGCGGATGGTTTCGGAGGTCATTTCTGATCAGTATCCCGCTTTGCGATCGACCGCCGATGGCGGCGAGCCGCCCGCCTCAAGGCTGCGGATCGTCTCGGCAATCTGATCGCAGGCCGGTTCCACCAGCGTCAGGGCGGCAACATGCGGCGTGATGGTGACCCGGGGATGGGCCCAGAACGGATGTCCGTCGGGCAGGGGTTCCGTTTCGCACACATCCAGGACGGCGCGTGCGATGCGACCCTCGCCCAGGGCCGCCAGCAGATCCCGTTCCACGACATGAGCGCCCCTGGCCGCGTTGAGGACGGCGGCGCCGGGAGCCAGGCGCGCCAGGGTATCGCGGTTGATGATCCCCCGTGTCTCGGGCGTCAGGGGCAGCAGGCAGACCAGGATGTCCAACTGGTGGAGAAACGAGTCCAATGCGGCCGGACCGGCGTGGATCTCGACGCCCTCGACGGTGCGGGGGCGCCGGCTCCAGCCCCGCAACCGGTAGCCCAGAGGCCGCAGCGCCGCCGCCGTGGCCTGGCCCAGCACGCCCAGTCCCATGATCCCGATTCTGATCCCCTCCGCAGGGGGGACGTCCAGTGGCTGCCAGCGGCCATCGGCCTGGCTGGTGGCATAGTCATCGAAGCGCCTGTGAACCCGCAGCACGGCATGGGTCACCCAGCCGGCCATCTGGGACGCCATGCCGGCATCGGTCAGGCGATAGACGGGCAGGGAGTCCGGTACATCCGGGTCCGCCAGAATGGCGTCGACACCGGCCCCCAGATTGTACACGGCCCTTAAGGCGGAGAGTGACGGCAACAGGCCGCGCGGTGGCGACCACACGACGGCATGGTGGATCGCCTCCCGCGGACCGATATCGGGATGGACGCGAACCTCCATCGAGGGCAGGCGCGCGCGCAAGGCGCGGGCATAGGCGTCGGCATCGTCGGCGGCGCTTTGAACCAGGATGGTCATGAACCGAACCGGGAAACGTTGCGGGGCAGGGTGCCTCCGGGCGCGACACTGGCCGATCGTCCGCCGGGAACAATACCGGGACATCGGCGGGGCCACGCCACGGGGACATGATGATCCCGGAGCGTAGCAGACCACGGCGGAGGAGAGTACTGCGCGGACTGCACGGGCCATATACCGTCGCTGGATGCGTCCATCACGGACATCAGAGCGGCGGATACCAGGGCATCGCCGGCCTCAGGACGCGGACGGGTCCCCCTGCCGCGTCCGGTCGGCCCTGGGGACATGACGATAGAAGTCGGAATCCATCAGGGCCACAACCGAGATGGTCCTGTATCCGAGGTGGACGTCCTGGTTCGGCATGATACGGGCATGCGGCGGGACGCCATCGAAATTGACGATCTGGTGCACGGTCCACACGGACTGATACTTGCCGTCCGTCTTGACATACCGGTCGCCGACCTGAACGCGATGGTGGTCAACCATGCCACGCCCGAAGGAACCCATCAACCGCCTGAGAAAACTCATGATCGTCCTAGTCCCGCCCCTGAAGGCACGATCCGCGAGGCGACCGGTCCACCGTCGCGCCGCACCCGACCGAAGAAAGCTCCGGTCCCGGGCGTCTGGCTCAAGGCCGGCTTCCCTGGATCGCGCTTACCCCTCCCGAAGCCATAATGCTACCCTGTGGCCGAGCGTTCAAGGGACATGGATCGTCGAAGGATCCCGGCGGACGATCGCGCGGGCGTGGGGGCAAGGCGCGGCGGCGCGATGCCGCCTTTACCGGGGCGCCGGACCCGGGCAGTTGAGGGGCGTGTGGGGCACGAGCATCACACTGCGTCTGATGCCGAGGCGCCACGGCACGGGGAAGTGAGGGACAGCCGCAGCCGTCAGGGCGCGTCGTGCGGGCGTTGGTCCGTCGTTTCCGACGCCGACGCCGACGCAGGGGCCGGGGCCGGGCGCGCGGTGGCCGCGTTTTCTGATGCTGTGTCCTGCTCGCCGCCGACGCGGATCGCCTGCACGCGCTTCATGGCGCTCGCGGAGAAATGAGCCATCGCCCGTAAAAAGCGATAAACCACAAACATCCACAGAACGGCGAAGACGGCCAGCAGAGCGTACGTCACGTAGGTCATCAATTCATGCCCTGTTCGCGGAGTCGCCGCAGGGGGACCGCGCGGCCGCTTCCGGCCTCAGGCCGCCGCTGCGGCGGCGCGAGCCTGAACCTGAAGAACACGCCGCTTGAGCCGGCGCAGTTCAGGCGACAGGCGTGCGTCGGGGGTCTTGACCAGGAATGTATCCAGGCCGCCCTGGTGCTCCACCGTGCGCAAGCCGTGGGTGGACAGGCGCACCCGCACCGTCTGGTTCATCGCTTCGCTCATCAGCGACGCCACCTGAAGGTTGGGCAGGAAGCGGCGCCGGCTCTTGATGTTGGAGTGGCTGACGTTGTTGCCGGTCAGCACGCCCTTGCCGGTCACGGCGCAGCGTCGGGCCATGGGACGGGTTCCTTCCTGAGATCAGAGGTTCGATACTGGTCAACGGGTTCAAGACGCCGAGGCACCGTCGCCGACCCTGCCGGGACGCGCCTCGAAGCCGGAGTGTTAGTGTCATCGGGCCGCAACGTCAAGAGCCCTGCCTGGCAGGGCCGTGATCATCCGAACAGCTTGTCGATGTCGTTCTGGTCCAGGCCGCCGCCGCCTTCCTTTGCCTTCGCGTCCTTGCCGTCCTTCGCGTCCTTGCCGTCCTTCGCGTCCTTGCCGTCCTTCGCGTCCTTGCCGTC
>CAYFTQ010000077.1:3580-9702 GCA_964346035.1 uncultured Roseospira sp.
CTTGCCGTCCTTCGCGTCCTTGCCGTCCTTCGCGTCCTTGCCGTCCTTCGCGTCCGGACCCTTGGGGGCGGGTTTCGGGGGCTTTCCGGCACCCTGCCTGGCGACGGACGGGGCCGTCGGCTTGGGTGTCGCGGCGCCATCGGGGGAGGGCGGGGCCGACGCGGGCTTGTCCGCACCGGCCGTTTTCCTGGCGGCGGACCCGTGCGATTGGCCCTTGCCCATGATGGCATCCACGTCCGATTGGCTGGCGCCATGGCCGGAAAGCTGCGGTCCGTTCAGCAACCGCCGCTCGTCATCAGGGGCCAACGTGTCCTGCTCGTCGCGCGGCTCGACGCTGGACAGCGCGGATTCCCCCCAAACCTCGATCAAGGCATTGACACGTTTTTCAATGTACTGAAGGGTCTTGACTACTTTCGTGATGCGCTGGCCGGTAATGTCCTGGAAGCTGCAAGCCTCGAAGATGGCGCCGATGTGCTCGGGGATCTGATCCAGGCGGGCCGCCGCCTCCGGGTCGGACACGCTGTCGCGGATGGCGAGAATCAACTCGTCGATGGACTCAACGTTTTCCATGATGCTGTTGGTCGCGCATTCCGTCGACTCAACAATGGCATCAAGTTCGTCCGACATGGTCGCGAATCGATCCTGCGTGTCGCCCGGCTTGCGGATGGACGCGATCTCGCGCCTGATCTTCTGGATGCGATCAAACAACCCCAGGATTTCTTGCCGGAGGACATGCGCATCATCAAAGTCGTTCATTGATCGACAAGGCCTATTCTCGAATACGCGGGTATCACCCAATCCTGCACCTTGGGAGCGGCAGGCCACCGCGTCAACGAAGAATGGGCGAATCGCACGATTTTTTGTGAAGTCCAAGCGAGCGCTGTCATTGTTTTGGTTGCCGGGAGCGAGGCCGGGATTCACTGCGGGACGGTTTCCGCTGGGGGCTGTTCACCGGTGGTCGCTGCGCGTCGTCGTCCTTGCCCGGCTGGGACGGCTTGCCGCCGCCGCCCATCATCTCGTTTGCCATAACCTTGAGAAGAAAGCGTTCCTCGTCGGGCAGGGCCTCAAGCAGGCCCTGCTTGGCGCGGCGGATCTGCAAGGCATGCTGGATCAATTGTTCGCGATCGGGTGACGATGCGGCCGAAGCGGCGGTGCGGCGTGCTCCGGTGGAGGCGGAACCGGCGCGGTCGCGCGGCGCGGCGCGGCCAGCCGGCTTCGACCGCCCCGCCAGAGGGGCGGGCTTGCGCGGGCCGCCGTCCGGCCGCAGCCAGCCGGTCAGAATGTCACTCAGCCTGGGCATGGAAGTCCTGGTCCGCGTCTTGACCGGCCATGCGAAGAGCCGGGCCGCCGAACGGCTCGGATGGCCAATCGCCTTGTCCCCGATCATGGGGCTCCGCCAGGCTGCCCTGATCCAGCAGCGCCTGGACCCGTCCCGAGACGGCCTGGAAGACGACATACAGTCGGTCCATGGGGCCGTCTTCCAGGACCTCGCGGACCAGCCGGTCGGCGTCATGGTCCTGAGCCAGGGTGACCAGCCGATCATAGCGCCTTAGAAAGCGCTGAAGCGCCGCCGAGGAAACATCGTCGTCCGCAACCCGGCGCGCCATCAACTCCATGAAACCCGAGTCGTGGCGGGTTCGCTCCAGCACCGCATGGCAGAAGGCCCAGGGGTCGCCGGCCGCGTTCAGCGCCCAGAGGTATTCGGTCTCCTGCGCGCTCAGGATGTCGATGCGTCCGGCGATCAGGCCGGCCTGGCTGTTCAGGTCCTTGATCGCCATTTCGGCACCGTTGAGGAAGGACTGGCGGCGCGCCTGCTCCTGCATTTCGATGCTGGTACGGATGAGCGATTCAATGTCCCCCGACGTGCGCAGGGCCTGGCGCTCCGTATCGCGGATGGCCGCCCTCATCCCGCCCAGCGCCAGGACATGAAGAAGCGCCCCGACGATCAGCCACAGCGCCGCGAGCGGTGCCGCCGAGGCGGCCAGAAACACGGCGAAGTCTGTTGGATGGGAGGCCATGAGGTTGTCCCATCCCGGACCGCCATGGACATAGCGCGCGATCAGGATCAGCCACATCGCGGACAGCACCGTACCGCCGCCCACGATCAGGGCGGCCATCCAGGACCCGGAGCGCGGGCCGGGCAATCCGCGTCGTTGCACCATGCGATCTCTTGGCGGCCAGGGTTTCTTGTCCACACATAGCATGGTTGCGGGGTCGCTGTCGTCCCGTTCTCCAGCCTTTCCGTGGCGATACAGAGCGTCCGGCCCGGCCCGGCCCGGCCCCGGACACCGGGTCAGGTCATGACGCGCCGGCCCCGCCGCTCCATGGCCAGCCGGTGGCGAACGCGCGGTAGCAGGCTGTCCATCATCGCCATGCCGACCCCGTTCGGGTCCAGGCGGCGGTTGCGCGCCAGGTCGCGGCGGATGTCGGCCATGGCCACCGCCACGCGGGTATCGAAGGGCGGGTCGCGTTCGCCCTGGGCGGCTTCCCACAGTGCGCCAAGCGCCATGCGCTCGACCATCGAGACAACGTCCAGGCCCTGATCCGGCGAGGGGCCCTGGCGATGGGTGTTGGCGACCTCCCGCGTCAGCCGCGCCAGGGAAGCGGCGATCCGCGTTCGGCGCAGTCGCCGCGTGCGCCGATACCACCACAGCGCCGCGCCTATCCCGCCCAGCGCCGCGACCACCATCGCGCTCAGCCCCAGCCCGAGCAGGACCCGCCCCTGTTCGAAGACCGAGGTTACAGCCGAAACCGACACCGCAAACACCGCCATGCCGGCGATGGTGGCCAGTTTCCCGATGAAGTGGCGGGCCAGCCCGATCAGGATGGGCGTGGCGAACAAATAGAGCATCAGGCCCGAAACCGGCCCCAGCCCGACCGGCCGCAGCCGGTCGCGCGGCGACAGCACGCCGAGCTCCACCAGCCTGCGGCCGTCCTCGATGTTCTGCAGCACCGGCAGCAGCAGGGGCAGGGCCACGGCAAGGCCCAGAAGATAGGCCAGCACGGTCAGCCAGGGGCGCGAAACCGTGAGGGGGGCCGGCCATCCGGAACGCGCCCGCGCCGCATGGGTTGGGGCGTGAAGACGCGGCGTCCGCGCCATCCGGACCGGCTCCGGCCCGGCGTCGGCAACGGCGACGGTGCCGACGGGTCCCTCGAACGACGGCGACAGCGCCCGTTTTCGTCCCTGGCGATCCATGATACACGCTCCCGTCCGTCGGCGCGGACCCGTGCGGTCGGGCGGTTTTTTGTTTCCCGCTGGCCCCGGCGCCGAAGCCCATCCCATGACACCAGTCTGGCACGGCGGGACCGGTGGCTCCGTGACGGCAGTCACAGGGGCCATGCCTGCGGTCTGTCGGGCCCTGAACGGAGTCGTTCCCATGCGCTACCTGGACCACATCACGGCCTTGAACCGGCATGATCTGAGCGGTTTTCGGCCACTGTTCGTGGGTGGCCGCGAGGTTGGCTGGGTTCGCCATGCGCTGGCTGAACGCCTGGCCCGCGAGGCCGATCTGTTCGAGGTCGGCCCGTTCGGTGTCGCCCTGGGCGGCGCGGCCACCACGCCGGCGGCGCGTGGTGAAGCGGTCGCGGCGGCCCTGGCCTCGCTGGTTGCCGATGGCGCTATTGAACCGCCGCGTGGCGAGCGCTATGCGGTGGCCGAGCGCTGGGGCGCCCCGACCCTGTTCGGGATCGACCGCGCCCATGTTCCGGTCCTGGGCGTTCGGGCCTATGGCGTTCACTTGAACGGGTATGTCCGCCGCGCGGACGGTCTTCACCTGTGGATCGGGCGGCGTGCCTCGGACCGAATCGTGGCGCCGGGCAAGCTAGACAACGTGGTCGCGGGCGGACAGCCGGCGGGCTTGTCGGTGGCCGACAACCTGCGCAAGGAATGCGCGGAAGAAGCCGGCTTCGGCCCCGATCTGGCGGGTCGGGCGCGAGCCGCCGGGTTCGTGTCATACTGCCTGGAAACCCGGGTCGGGCTCAAGCCGGACACCCTGTTCGTTTACGACCTGGAGATTCCCGAGACCGTCGTCCCCAGCAACCAGGATGGTGAAATCGATGCCTTCATGCTGTGGCCGGCGGAGCGCGTCCTGGAAACCTTGCGGTCCGGCTGGGACTTCAAGTTCAACGTAGCCCTGGTGTTGCTGGATTTCGCCATCCGGCACGGCCTGATCACGCCCGACGACGAGCCCGAGTATGAGGCCCTGGCGCGGGGCCTGCGTCACGAGCCCCTGGCGCACCCGACCCACCCGGCCTGACCCCGGCCGGCATCAAACGGTGTGGTCAAAGGCGCCACCGGGGCCGTTGTCTCGCTCTGGCTCCGGCTCCGGCTCCGGCTCCGGCTGACCCGGTATGTGCGGATCAGCGCCTTCGCCCCGGCCGCTTTCCGGCACGCTTTTCGGGCCTTGACCCGCCACCTGGCCCGAGGGTAGCCGGCACGTCACGGAGCTTCCGGACGTTTTGTCAACGCTGACGACGATGGATCCGCCGTGCATCTCGGCGAACCGGCGCACCAGCAGCATGTCCAGGCTGCCGCCCCTCAACAGTCCCTGCCCGGAGGAGAATGCTCGCACGGAGCCAGTCCCCGCCTGATCAGACACCGTCAGGGCGATCATGTCACTGTCCTCGCCGGCGTGGCGTTCGCGCTTTACGACAAGGACCACCCGGGAGCCGGCGGGACAGGCCCGCATGGCGCTGCCTATCAGATGGAACAGGATCTGCTTGATGCGGCTCTCATCGCCCACCATCCAGCCGATATCCGGCGGACACTCCAGTTCGATCGACACGGCACGACGGCGCGTGATCTCGCGGCACAACGCCAGAACCGCCTCGACCGCCGCCAGCAGGTCGAAGGCGTCCACGTCCAGGCCGGCCCGTCCGGCTTCTATGGTCACCAGATCCGCGATGTCGTCCAGGATCGAGACCAGATCTCTGGTGGTCTCGGAAATGGACTGCACATAGTCGATCTGCTGGGCATTGAGGCTGCCGTGGTATTCCGCGCTCAGCATTTCCGAGAATCCGGAGATCGTCGTCAGCGGCGTCCGCAGTTCATAGGACAGACTGGCGATGAAATCGGATCGAAGCATGCTGGCGGCGCTCAGCGTCTGGGCGCGCTCGCGCAGGGCCTGTTCAATGCGGGCGGTATCCGAGATGTCGTTGTAGCTGAGCAGGACGCCGCCGTCGGGCAGTGGGACGCAGGCATAGTCCAACACCGTGCCGCTGGTGACCGTGATCCGTCCGCGATGCTGGGTGCGCAGCGACGGCGGGGTCAGGACGGCGAAGCGATGATGGCGCCAACTGTTTTCATCGGCGAAACGGTCGCGTAGAAGCTCAAGGAACTCCGCCAGCTGCGGCGGCGATTCCATGTTGGCGGCGGTTTCGCCCCAGAGCCCGGCGAAGGCCGGGTTGGCGAGCTTCAGGCGGCCGTCGGACCCGAACACTCCGACCGCCTCGTGCAGGTGGTCCAGGGTTTCGCGCTGAACGGCCGCCAGGGTATTGAACGACCGTTCCAGTGTCAGCTTGTCGGTGACATCCTCATAGGTCAGCAGCAGGCCGCCGCCCGGCTGCGGCGCGATGACGCGCCGCAGGGTCTTGCCATCGGGCAGGTGCACCAGGTCCTCGACGGGGTCCATCAGCGACGCGAAGCGATCGACCTCGGCGGCCTTGAAGGCCGGATAGTCGGCCACCTCGGGCAGCGCGCGGCGGTCGCGCAGCAGCTCCAGAAAGTCGCCATAGGATGGCTGTGCCTCCGACAGCCAGACCGGGTCCAGGCGCCACAGCCGGGCGAAGGCCGGGTTGTGATAGACCAGCCGCGTCTCCGGGCCGAAAATGGCGATGGCCGTGGACAGATGCTCCAGCACCACCGCCCGGTTCGCCTGTTCGTTCGCCAGCCGGCTTTCCATGTCTTCCAGCGCCGCAACGTCGCGAGCCAGTCCCACTGTGAAGCGCGGCGCACCATCCTGGTCGGAAAGCTGAAAGGGCGTTTCCGTGCCCGCACCCGGCCGGCGGGTTCCCGCCATGACGACGTGGAAACGGGCCGACAGCGGCCGCGCTGCCGCACGGCTGCGGGCCGCCAGGGCGCGCAGCTCGCGCCCGGTATCGCCCTCGGCCAGATCGACGCTGCG
>CAYFTQ010000078.1:0-9611 GCA_964346035.1 uncultured Roseospira sp.
GGGGCTTTGGTGGCATGGCGCCCCGTCACCATGGCGGAAACCCGCCCCCGGCCGCGCCCCTGACCCTGACCCTGCGCCAGCGACCCGAGGTTCTGGCGCTGTGCCGCCTGCCGGCCGGCGCGCCGCCGCCGGCCTGGCTGGACTGGCGGGACCCACTGGTGGGCGCGCTGCGCCGCGACGGGGAACTGTCGATCGTCTGCCCGGCCGCGCGCGTGCCGACTCCGCCACCCGCAACCCTGAGGGTGGAAGCCGATTGGCGCGCGCTGGAGGTTGCCGGCCCACTGGATTTCGCGCTGGTCGGCCTGCTGGCCGACCTGTCCGGCCGGCTGGCGCGGGCCGGCGTCAGTCTGTTCGCGCTTTCCACGTTCGACACCGACCTGCTACTGGTGCGCGCGCCCGATCTGCCGGCGGCGCTGGACGCACTGTGCCCACCGCATGATCTTTCCATCGGGCCTTGACGGCCAGGGCTGTCGTCGGCCGCGCCGGCATGGTACATCGCGCCGCCTCGGATCAATCCGCCCCGCCAGCCGCCAGCCGTCAGGAGTCGCGACCGTGACCGCCGTTTCCCCAGCCGCCCCAGCCGTGCGCGCTGCCGCGCCCGGCGCCACCAGCCAGCCCCGGCCCGGCCTCCACGACCTGGCCGCCCTGATGGCCGCCGCCACCGTCGGGAGCTGCCGCATGCCGGAGGCCTGGCTGGACGACGGCCTGACGGCACTGCTGTCCGCCCTGGGGGCGCGGGTCGAGCCCGATGCCGGCTCCGGGCCGGGGGCCGTGGTCACCGTGTACGGCAGCGGCCTGGCGGGGCTGCGGGAACCGGCCGCGCCGCTCGACCTGAGCGGGCGCGCTGGGCTGCTGGCGCCCCTGTGCGGCCTGCTGGCCGGGCAGGACACAAGCGCGATCCTGGTCCCGGACCATCCCCTGCCCGAGGGGCTGACCACGCTGCTGACCACCCTGGGGGCGCGGGCCGATGGCGCCGACGAGGGCCGGCGGCCCCCGCTGACCCTGCGCGGGCGCCCACAGCCCATGGTTCCGGCGCTGACCGATGACGGGGCGCTGGCGGCGGAGCCGGCGCCGCTGGCTCTGGCCCGCCTGTTCGCCGGCCTGACCGCACCAGGGACCACCGCCGCCGCCCTGCCGCCGTCGCTGGGCGGGCCGCTGGCCGACCTGCTGAGCGCGATGGGCGTGCCGCTGGCGCTGCGCCTGCTGCCGTCGGGTCTGGTCCTGACCGTCACCGGCGAGGCCGAGACAACGCCCGTCAGCGTGCCCGATTCCTGGCCGGCTCGGCCGCTGTGGGCGTGCGGGCGCGGTCCGGACGCGCCCGCGCTGGTGCTGGCCATCGACGGACCGGCGGCGGCCGGCAAGGGCACCCTGGCGCGCGCCGTGGCCGAACGGCTGGGGCTGGCCTATCTGGACACCGGCAAGATCTATCGCGCCACCGCCATGGCCGTGCTGCGTGCCGGCGGCGATCCCGCCGATCCTGCGGCCGCGGAGGCCGCCGCGCGGGGGCTCGATCCCGCCACTCTGGCGGACCCCGCCCTGCGCGGCGAGGACGCCGGACGGGCGGCCTCGCTGGTCGCCGCCATCCCCGGCGTGCGCGCCGCGCTGCTCGACTTTCAGCGCGGCTTTGCCCGGCGCCCGCCCGATAACGCCCCGGGCGCGGTGCTGGACGGGCGCGACATCGGTTCGGTGGTGTGTCCCGGCGCCCCGGTCAAGCTGTTCGTTACCGCCAGTGCCGAGGTGCGCGCGCGGCGCCGCTTTCTTGAGTTGCGGGAGGCTGGACAAGAGGTTATAGAGTCGCGCGTCCTTCAGGACATGAAGGAGCGTGACGCCCGTGATTCGTCCCGTGGCGTGGCGCCGCTCGTGCCGGCGGCTGATGCGGTTGTGCTGGACTCGTCCGACCTGGATCGGATGGAGGCCCTGGCCGCCGCGCTGGCCCTGGCCGGGGACCGGCTGCGGGCCGCCGAACAGGACCGGCCCGCGCCCAGGTGACTCCGACTCGAGATCCGCGATTCCTGAACAGACGCCTTGTCAAAGACCGCCGGACCCAACCGGCTGGCCGGAAAAATCAGTGACGACCCGAAAGGACGACGACCCATGGCCGAAGCCGCCACCGAACTGCCTGATACTCCGATGGAAGATTTTGAAGCCCTGCTGAACGAGAGCCTCGGCGAGAACGCCTCGCTGGAAGGCACCGTCATCAAGGGAACCGTGATCGCCGTGCGCAACGACCATGTGGTCGTCGATGTCGGCCTGAAGTCCGAAGGGCGCGTGGCGCTGAAGGAGTTCACCAAGGCCGGCGAAGACCCGGAGCTGAAGCCCGGCGACCCGATCGACGTGTTCATCGAGCGCTACGAAGACCGCGACGGCAACATCATCCTGTCGCGCGACAAGGCGCGACGCGAGGAAGCCTGGAACGAGCTGGAGAAGGCCTACAACGAGAACCGCCGCGTCAAGGGCCAGATCTTCGGCCGCGTCAAGGGCGGCTTTACGGTGGACCTGTCCGGCGCCATGGCCTTCCTGCCCGGCAGCCAGGTGGACATCCGGCCGGTGCGTGACGTCACGCCCCTGATGGGCCAGCCGTTCGAGTTCCAGATCCTGAAGATGGACCGCGCACGCGGCAACATCGTGGTCTCGCGCCGCTCGGTGCTGGAGGAAACCCGCGCCGAGGAACGCACCAAGCTGCTGGAGCGGCTGAAGGAAGGCGAGATCCTGGACGGCGTGGTCAAGAACATCACCGACTATGGCGCCTTCGTGGACCTGGGCGGCGTGGACGGCCTGCTGCACGTCACCGATATTTCCTGGAAGCGCATCAGCCATCCGACCGAGGCGGTGAACATCGGCCAGACCGTGCGCGTGCAGGTCATCCGCTTCAATCCGGACACCCAGCGCATCAGCCTGGGCATGAAGCAGCTTGAGGCCGATCCGTGGGAAGGCGTGGCGGCCAAGTATCCGGTTGACGCCGTGTTCGCCGGCCGCGTCACCAACATCACCGACTATGGCGCCTTCGTGGAGCTGGAGGCCGGCGTCGAGGGGCTGGTCCACGTCTCCGAGATGAGCTGGACCAAGAAGAACGTTCACCCGGGCAAGATCGTCTCCACCAGCCAGGAATTGAACGTCATGATCCTGGACGTGGACCCGGTCAAGCGCCGCATCTCGCTGGGCCTGAAGCAGACCCTGGGCAACCCGTGGGCCGATTTCCTGGAGAAGTTCCCCATCGGCACCGAGGTCGAGGGCGAGATCAAGAATATCACCGAGTTCGGCCTGTTCATCGGCCTGCCCGGCGAGATCGACGGCATGGTTCACCTGTCCGACCTGGACTGGAGCCGCTCCGGCGATGAAGCCGTGAAGGATTACGGCAAGGGCGACGTGGTCAAGGCCAAGGTGCTCGACGTCGATGTCGACAAGGAGCGCATCAGCCTGGGAATCAAACAACTGGGCGATGATCCGTACGCCGCCGCCACCGCCGATCTGCGCAAGGGCCAGATCGTCACCGGCTTGGTCACGCAGGTGCAGGACAACGGCATCGAGGTGCAGGTGGACGGCGCCGTCGGTTTCATCCGCAAGGGTGACCTGGCGCGCGAGCGCGCCGATCAGCGCCCCGAACGCTTCGCCGTCGGCGAGAAGGTGGACGCCAAGATCACCAATATCGACAAGTCCAACCGCCGCATCGGCCTGTCCATCAAGGCGCGCGAGATGGACGAGGAAAAGCAGGCCATGGCGGACTATGGCTCGACCGATTCCGGGGCCTCGCTGGGCGATATTCTGGGCGCCGCGCTGAAGCAGGCGCAGCAGGAAAAGCAGGACGACGACGAGTCCAAGGGCTGACCCAACCGGCCCCGGTGCGGCACGCAGTCATTGCGCCCGGCCCTGATCCCGATGAACCGGGGTCGGGGCCGGTTTTTTTGTGGGCTCGGGGGCAGGCCGGTGCCGCTCGACGGGAGGGCAGCCACACACCGATTACGCCATGTATCATACGTTCAGCAGCAGATATTCCCGTTCCCAGCTTGAAATGACGTGCTGGTAGGCGTCCCACTCCGCCCATTTCACGCTGGTCAGAACGCGCGTGAAGTCCTCGCCCAGCACTTCCTGGAGGGCGCGCGCGCGGGCGAAGCGCTCGATGGCGTCGGGCAGGTGGCGCGGCAGGGCGTGGGCGCGGGAATAGGCGCTGCCCTTGATCGGGCGGCTGGGCTCCTGCTGTTCGACCATGCCCAGATAGCCGCAGGCCAGCGAGGCGGCAATGGCCAGATAGGGGTTGGCGTCGGCCCCGGACAGCCGGTTCTCGACCCGGCGGCTGGTCGGGTCCGCGTAGGGCACCCGCAGCGACACCGTGCGATTGTCATAGCCCCAATGCATGTTGATGGGCGCGCCCCAGTCCGGCACCAGACGGCGATAGCTGTTGACGTTCGGGGCGAGCAGAAGCATGGCCTCCGGCAGGTGGCGTTGCAGGCCGGCGATGTGCCAGCGGAACAGGTCGCTGTCCTGGCCATCGGCATTCGCGAACAGGTTGCGGCCGCCCGGTCCGTCGGTGACGGACTGGTGGATGTGCATGGACGATCCGGGCTGGCCCTCCAGCGGCTTGGCCATGAAGGTGGCATAGACCTTGTGGGTCAGGGCGTCCTGTCGCACCGTGCGTTTGAACAGAAAAACCTGGTCGGCCAACGCCAGCGGATCGCCGTGGTTGAAATTGATTTCGATCTGCGCTGCCCCGGCTTCGTGGTGCAGGGTATCGACGTCCAGGCCCTGCGCCTCGCAATGGTCGTAGATGTCTTCGAACAGCGGGTCGAACTCGTTGACAGCGTCGATGCCGTAGGCCTGACGGCCCGTTTCGGCCCGGCCCGAGCGCCCCATGGGCGGTTCCAGCGGATAGTCCGGGTCGTCGTTCATCTTGACCAGGAAGAACTCCAGCTCGGGCGCCACGATCGGGTGCCAGCCGCGCGCCTCGTACAGCGACAGGACGCGCTGGAGCACATGGCGCGGCGCCGCCGCCACCGGCTCGCCGGAGCGATAGACGCAATCGGCGATGACCTGCGCGGTCGGTTCCTCGTACCAGGGGACCATGCGCACGCTGGTCGGGTCGGGGATCAGGAAGATGTCGCGGTCTTCGATATTGATCGGATCATCATCGGGATAGGCCCCGGTGACGGTCTGGATGAAGACCGATTCGGGCAGCCGCAGGCCACGATCCCGCAGGCTGGAGAGGAACTTGTGCGCCGGAAGGATCTTGCCGCGCGGGATGCCGGACAGGTCGGCGACCATGCATTCGACCTCGGTGATGCCGCGCGCCCGCACCCAGCGTTCCATGCCGGCGATGTCACCGGGGCCGGGCCGGTCGTCGGGGTCCGGCGCGGCTGGCGCCGTCGCGGCGACGCCGGGCGGGGACGGCGCAGCGCCGGTGGTTCTATCGTCAGGGATCATGGGGTGTCCGGACAAGGCGGCGTCGATGCAGGGTGTGACGAGAGGGGCCCGGGCGGCATTGGGGGGCGAGCCCCCGGGCACGGGGCCGCCCGCCCGCCCGCCGTCTGCCCCGGTCTAGTTCACGGTGACATACTTCAGTTCAAAGATATTGTCGGCGCGCTGGTTCAGGTCGATGGAGTCCTTCTTGCCCCACGACAGCGGCTGCTGGTGCAGCGGGATATAGCCCCAGTCCTTCTGGATCAGGCCGTAGGCCTCGCGAATCAGACCGTTGCGGGTGGCGGGGTCGATCTCGCTCTGGATCTGTTGGGCCAGTTCGTCCACGCGCGGGTTGCAATAGCCGCCCAGATTGAACTTGCCGATGCCATCCTGGCGGCACATCGCCAGGTCGCGAAGCGGATTGTGGGCATCCAGTGTGGAGGGCGTCCAACCCAGCAGGTAGAAGCTGGTCTCGAACGCCAGCACCTTGGCGAAGTACTTGCTTTTGGGTTGTGCCAGCAGGTTTACCTTGACACCCACCTTGGCCAGCATGCCGGCGACGGCCTGACAGATGGCCTCGTCGTTGACATAGCGATTGTTGGGGCAGTCCATGCCGATCTCGAAGCCGTCGGGATAGCCGGCCTCGGCCAGCAGGGCCCTGGACCGCTCCGGGTCATGGGCGGGACGCTCGTTCAGCTTGTCGTCGAATCCGTTGACCTGCGGGCCGATCAAGAGCGCGGCCGGATAGCTGTTGCCGCGCATGATCTTCTGGCCGATGGCATGGATGTCGATGGCGCGATAGAAGGCTTCGCGCACGCGCGCATCCTGAAGCGGGTTGGCGTCCGTCACGCTGCCCTCGAACAGGACGTCGCGGTCCTGGTCCATGCCCAGGAACACGGTGCGCACCTCGGGGCCGGCGAGCATCTCGACGTTGGGGGCGGCCTCGACGCGCGGCGCGTCCTGAAGCGGCACCGGATAGACCAGATCCATCTCGCCCGACAGCAGCGCGGCAACCCGGGTGGCGTCGCTGGTGATGGGGGTGAAGATGGCTTTGGTGACGTTGTGGGTGGCCTCGTCCCACCAATTCGGGTTGGGCACGAACACGGTGCGGACGTCGGGCTGGCGCTCCTCGACCATGAACGGGCCGGTGCCGTTGGCGTGGCGTGTGGCGTGATTCTCCTCGCCGGCCTTGACGCTGGCCGGCTCCACGGCGCCGTTCGCCTCCGCCCATTCCTTGTCCATGATGTACAAATCGGTCATGTCCGAGGTCAGGATGGGATAGGGCGTCGTGGTCTCGATCTCGATGGTGAAGTCGTCGATCCTGCGCACCTCCTTCACGGCGGCGACGCGGCTGGACATGTCGGAGCCCTGCCTGGCGGCGCGCGCCAGCGAGAACACCACATCATCGGCGTTGAACGGGTTGCCGTTGTGGAAGGTAACGCCCTCGCGCAACTCGAAGCGCCAGGTGACGGGATCGACGATCTCCCAGGATTCCGCCAGCGCGGGTTCGATGCCCAGGGTCTTGCCGCGCCGCACCAGGCCCTCGTAGACGTTGGACAGGGTGCCCAGGGTGTGGGTCTCGTTCAGGACGTAGGGCTCCAGGGCCTGGAAGTCGCCCTGAAAAGCCCAGCGGAAGGTTTCGGCCTGGACCGGCGCGGCGGCCGCAACGGTCAGGGCGGCGGCGGCCAGCGTGCCGGCAAGCGTGCGTGTGCCGGGTCGCACGCGCCAAGAGTATCGGTCCATGACGAAAGCCTCCTTGTCCTGCTTGTCCTGCTTGTCCTGCTTGTCCTGTCTGATTGCTGGGGCCCGGCGGAGGCCCGCGCGCGCGACGCCTGATGGTTCGGGTCGCGGCGGCCCGCCCCGATGATGTCGCGCGCCTTGCGCCGAAGGCAAGGGGCATTGTGACGAGGCATGCCCGCCCGCGCGAGGGGCCGAAAAGAAAACGGCCGACGAAGGGGGCGCACCCCTTGCGTCGGCCGTCATCCGGCGTGGCCGGCGCGCGTCCCGAAAAGGCCGGGGACGGGCGCGGTGGGCCAGCAGACCCTATTCGCGGAAGTTGTCGTGGCAGTCCTTGCAGGTGCCGCCCAGCGTTTTCAGGGCTGGTCCCATCGCCTTCGGATCGGCGTCGGCAGCGGCGACGGCCAGGTCGTCGGCGGCGGTGGCCATGGCGTTCAGCCCACCCTCGAAGGTGTCCCAGTTGTCCCACACGGCCGGCAGCGCGGTGGTGTCGGCCATGGAGTCGCGGGTGTCGGTGCTGAACGCCGCAACGGCCTGCTCGGCCGCGAAGGCCACCGACTTGGACAGGCGCACCAGCGCCTTGCCGTCCAGGGCGCACTCACCCTTCATGAAGCAGCCGATGGCGGCCATGTTGCCGCCGGCGATGGTCATGGTGTCCTTGCGCAGTTGCACGGCGGCCTCGCTGTCGTCGGCGGCCATCGCGGGGGCAATGGTCACGCCGGCGGTCAGCAGGGCGGCGGCGGCGGCGGTCAGTAGCTTTTTCATGAGCGGTGATCTCCGAAGGGGGCGAATGGTGTCGCGCGGGGCGGTCTCTTGGTCCGGCGCTCTTTTTTGGCGAGCGGCGCGCCCGTCTTGTCTCACAAGGGTAAGACTGGCGGCCGTGCTGTCAAGCGGCACCATATTACAAGTTTCTTATATGCTGGCGCCGGAGCTCAGCCCTCCAGCATTTTCGCCATCTCCCGAATGGACTCGGCCACGCTGTCGCGCAGGTCCGGCCGCTTCAGCGCGAACGCCAGGTTGGCTTTCAGGAATCCGGCCTTGTCACCACAGTCGAAGCGGGTGCCCTCGAATCTCAGGCCGTGAAACGGCACGCCGTCGGCCAGGGTCGCGTTCATGCCGTCGGTTAGCTGAATCTCGCCGCCGGAGCCGGCGCCAATGGAGCCCAGGCGGTCCATGACCCGGGCGTCCAGCACATAGCGCCCGATGATGGACAGGGTCGAGGGCGCGTCCTCCGGTTGCGGCTTTTCCACCAGCCCGGCGGCGCGGGCCAGACGGCCGTCATCGTGTTCGACATCCAGAATGCCATACTTGTTGGTCTGGTCGCGCGGCACGTCGATGGAGGCCACCACGTTGCCGCCGACCTGGGCGTGGGCCTCCATCAACTGTCCGATGGCCGGCTTTTCGGCCATGATCAGGTCATCGGGCAGGATGACGGCGAAGGGTTCGTCGTCTCCGATGAAGGCGCGCGCACACCAGACCGCATGGCCCAGGCCGAGCGGGTTGTGCTGGCGCGTGGAGATGATGCGCCCGGGCTCGGGGATGGCGGCGCGAAGTCCTTCCAGGGCCTCGGTCTTGCCGCGCTGGTCCAGCAGAGCCTCAAGCTCGAAGGCATGGTCGAAGTGTTCCACCAGGACGTGCTTGCCGCGACCGGTGACGAAGATGAAGTACTCGATGCCGGCGGCGGCGGCCTCTTCCACGGCATACTGGATCAGCGGCTTGTCCACCACCGGCAGCATTTCCTTGGCCATCGTCTTGGTGGCCGGCAGGAAGCGCGTTCCCAGACCGGCGACCGGAAAGACGGCCTTGCGCACGGGTTTGCTCATGGCGATCGGT
This sequence comes from uncultured Roseospira sp., assembly GCA_964346035.1. Taxonomy (GTDB): domain Bacteria; phylum Pseudomonadota; class Alphaproteobacteria; order Rhodospirillales; family Rhodospirillaceae; genus Rhodospira. The sequence goes on from CAYFTQ010000078.1 coordinate 8,962, forward strand.
CTCCCTCAAGCAGTCACCGGGGGCACCTGACGGCCCCTCCGGCGCGACGGTTTGTGACACGGCGCCGGCGCCCCCGGCAAGGGCCGCGCCGGCGCTCGGTCTCATGCGCCCGAGTGGTTCAGAAGCAGGTCGCGGGCTTCGTTCAGGCGCGCCGCCAGATAAGGCGAGCCGCCCCGATCCGGGTGAACCAGGGTGATCAGGCGGCGATGCGCGGCCTTGATGTCCCGGGCGTCGGCGCCATCCTCCAGGCCCAGCACGGCCAGGGCTTCGGCCCGGGTCATGGCGCCGCCCGGGGCGCCGCCCGGGGGTGCGTCCGTCGCCCGGCCGCCGGCGCCGTCCGCCCGATCGTCCCCGGGCCGGACCCAGTCGGGATGCGCGCGTTCAAGCCAAGCCTCCAGCACCCGGGCGCTTTCGGGATCGTCCCGGAGTTCGCGCCACAGAGCCGCGAGGTCGTCGCCATTCAGGTCGTCCAGGGTGCGGCCGGCGAAGGCACCGGAGCGCACGGTCCCCCCCATGGCGCCGGTGGCGTGGTTCAGGGTCATGCGCAGGAAGCGTGTCTCGACCGAGGACTCGTCGTCCGGGTCCGGTGCGGCGCGTCCGCCGCCACCCGGGCCGCCGACCCCGGCCCTGCCCCCGAGCAGTCCCAGCAC
>CAYFTQ010000079.1:0-9563 GCA_964346035.1 uncultured Roseospira sp.
TGCTCTACCCACATCTGACGATACCTGCCCCACCGCCAAGCTCCGTCCCCGCCTTCGTCGCGACGCCCGCGCAGGGTGCCGTTGACCGCGCCGGCGGTCAGAAGCTCCAGGTTATAGGCCGCCGTGACAAGGTTGGCGTATTTCTGCGAGATGGTCTCGCCCTGCTCGGTCACGCGGAATTCGCCGTCGATGGCGCCCGGGGGCTGCGCCCGCACGAAGCGGTGGGTAGGACCCGAGCCGCGACTGATGGTGCCGCCCCGGCCGTGGAAAAAGCGCAGCCGTGCGCCACGGGCGCGCGCGGCGGCGACCATGCGCGCCTGGGCGCGGTACAGGCCCCATTGGCTGGCGACCAGACCGCCGTCCTTGCTGCTGTCGGAATAACCGATCATGACCTGTTGGCGCAGCTCGTCGACGCCGGACAGCGTGGCCTGATGCTCCAGACTGGCGCGGGTGACGGGATGGGCCAGAAAGGCATCCAGGATATCGGCGCTACGCTCCAGATCGTCGATGGTCTCGAACAGCGGCACGACTGGCAGCGGACAGCGCGTCACCCGCTCGGTAACCTCCAGAAGGCCGGCCTCGCGCGCCAGCAGGTAGACCACCAGCAGGTCAGAGACGCCCCGCGTCATGCTGACGATCAGGGCGCCCAGTCCATCGGTGCCGCGCGTCGCCACATGGGCGGCCGCCACCGACAGGCAGCCCAGCACGCTGTCCGCCTCGGGTCCGGCGCGACGACCATCGTGCATGAAAGGGCGTGGCGAGGTCAGTTCCCGGCTCAGGAAGGCAATGCGGCGCTCCTCGTCCCAGGAGGCGAAGTGGGCACCGTCCTCGATGCCGGCGGCGGCCAGCAACTGCGCCACCGCGCGGTCATGAAAGGCGCTGTTCTGGCGTATGTCGAGCGAGGCAAGATGAAACCCGAAGGCGCGCGTCAGATCATGGACCGGGCCGACATCTCGGTCCGCCAGCCGCCTCGCTCCCAGCGCCGCCAGGGTGTCGCCCAGGACCTCCAGGTCGGCCAGCACCTGGCTGGCGCGCTGATAGCGGCCGGCGGGGATCGGCCCCGAGTCCGGCGGCAGGGCGGCGATCATGAGATTGATGAACTGCCGCCACGGCTCGCCCTGATTGCGCTCCATGGCGGCACGCACGATTGCCCCATCCTCGTCCAGCCCCCGGGCCAGCATGGCCATGCGGGTCGTCAGGGCCGGCGGCACCGACTGGCGCGAGGTGGTCAGCGACAGCCCGGCAGCGAGCTGTTCCAGCCGCGCCCGCAGGATTCCGATGGCGGTTCGCGACAGGTGCCCGAGGGCATACGCCGTCGTTTCGGGAGTGACCAGGGGGTGGCCGTCACGATCGCCCCCGACCCAGTTGCCGAACGACAGACGCGGCCGGCGATCGCGATCGGCCAGCAGCGCGGGATCAAAGCCGACCCGGCGCCAGGCGGTCTGAAGGCGCCGCTCCAGCCATGGCAGGGTATGGGGGAACACCTCGCCCAGATAGTGCAACACGATGCCCAGTTCGCCCTCGACGGTGGGCTTTTCCAGCAGAATCTCGCCGGTGCGCCAGAGCCGTTCCAGCGCCGCCTTGGTGTCCTCGCGCAGCGAGTCGCGCTCGCCCGGCGTCCACATGGTGTTCTCGCTGTCCACCAGCAGGCGATAGATGGCGCGGTGATGCAACAGCACGCTGGCCCGCTTGGCCTCGGTCGGGTGCGCGGTCAGCACCGGTTCGACGCGCACCTCGGACAGCACGGCGGCGATCTCCTCCGGCCGCCAGCCGTCGCGCGCCAGCCCGTGAAGAACGTATTCCCATGATCCCGAATCGGCGTCCGGGGCACCGTCGGTCTCGACCCGGCGGCGGCTCTGGGCATGGGCGTTTTCCTCTGCCTGGTGCAAAAGCTGGAAGGCGATCGAGCGCGCCTCGACACAGCGTTCCGCCAGCGGGTCGTCCGGTGCCGCCGGCCAATCGTTGATGCCGTCGAAGTCCACGGAGACCACCTCGTCGCCCCGGCGCGGCCAGGGCAGGTGTTCGGCGACGGCCGGTTCGCCGATCTCTCCCAGAACCTCGGCGAGGGAATCCATCAGGAAGCGCAGGTCCTGGTCAATCTTCGGCAGGGCAGCCGCGTCGGACAACCTTGAGGTCAGAATGGCGGGCACGGCGGGGCTCTCCAGGGACAGACAGGTCGGGTGACCCGGAAGGTAGACGTTTCCGGCCGGGATTCAACAGCGCAAGGCGCCCGTCGCGCGATGATCACCGGCCTGTCATCGCAAGGCGGGCGAGCGCCGCGCAGGGCCGCCCGGGGGGGCCTTGAGACGGGGCACCCCCACGGCCACATCGACGCCATGTTGCCCCCGCGTCATGGGGATCGGTCGTGATCCCCCGCATCAGGAGCCCGCCATGCCCACCCTGCCCCATCGCTGCCACGGCCCCGCTCCCGGCCCCGCGCGCGCGCTGCTTCCTTGCCTGGCTGTGGCCCTGCTGCTGGCCGGAGCCGCCACCGCCCCGACCCGCGCCGCCGACCTGACCGTGACCAGCGACGGTCACACCGCGCGGGTGGAGACGCTGAGCAATGCTCTGCGGTACCCCTGGGGCATGGCGTTCCTGCCCGACGGTGCCGCGCTGATCACCGAGCGCGGCGGCGCCCTGCGGCTATGGGCCGAGGGCCGCCTGGAGCCCCGCCCGATCGCCGGGGTTCCGGATGTCTGGGCCTCGGGCCAAGGCGGCCTGCTGGACGTTCTGGTCCACCCCGACTTCGCCGACAACGGCTGGATCTATCTGTCGTTCTCGCATTCGGCCGGGCGCGGCGCCGCCAACACGCGGGTCGTGCGGGCCACCCTGGACCGCGCTGCCCACGCCCTGCGCGAGGTCACGGTGATCGTGGACGCCGGGCCCCCGGGCCACGGTGGACGGCATTTCGGCTCTAGGATGGCCATCGGCGGTGACGGCAAGCTCTACATCTCCACCGGGGAGCGCGGCGACCGCCCGCGCGCCCAGAGGCTGGACGACCTGGCCGGAAAGATCCTGCGGCTGAACCTGGACGGGTCCATCCCGGACGACAACCCGTTCGTCGGTGAGCCCGCAGCCCGCCCTGAAATCTACGCCAGCGGCACCCGCAACGCCCAGGGCATGGATGTCCACCCCGAGACCGGCGCGGTCTGGTTCCATGAGCATGGCCCGCGCGGCGGCGACGAGTTGAACGTCGCCCGGGCCGGCGCGAACTACGGCTGGCCGGTCATAACCCACGGCGTCAACTACAGCGGCACGCCCATGGGCGAGGGCACCCACAAGCCCGGCATGACCCAGCCGGTGACCTACTGGGACCCCTCCATCGCGCCATCGGGGATGGCCATCTACGACGGCGACCTGTTCCCGAACTGGCGCGGCGACATCTTCGTCGGAGCGCTGAAGTATCGCCTGATCGCCCGCCTGGAGATGGGAAGCGGCGGCCAGGTGGTGGCAGAGGATCGACTGTTGGAGGGCGATCAGGGCCGCATCCGGGCGCTGGAGGTAGGACCGGACGGCGCGCTGTACATCCTGACCGACAGCGCGCCCGGCTCTCTGCTGCGGCTGGTGCCGGCAACGTGACGTCGGCCACGACCGGGCGCGGCCGCCGCCGCAGGATCGGGCCGGGCGGTGAACGGGTGCTGTGGTGGGCGCTGTTCCTGACCTGCGCGGCGCCGCTGGGGGCGCTCGGGCTGTGGGCCGCGACGGGCGAGCTGGGCGTCAACCCGATCGAGACCATGGTGCGACACCTGGGGGACTGGGCCCTGCGCCTGCTGGTGCTGACACTGGCCCTCAGCCCCTTGCGCACCCTGACCGGCGCAGCGCGGCCGATCCGCTATCGGCGCATGATCGGGCTTTGGGCGTTCGCCTATGCCGTGCTGCACGTGGCGGCCTATGCAGTCGTGGACATCGGCCTTCACGTCCCGACCATGCTGAGCGACCTGACCGAACGGCCCTTTATCATGGTCGGAATGGCAGCCTTGCTGACCCTGATCCCGCTGGCCGCAACCTCTACCAAGGGTATGATCCGGCGTCTGGGCGGGGCGCGTTGGCGCCGGCTGCACCGGCTGGTCTACCTGGCCGGCGCTCTGGCGGCGGCGCACTACTTTATGATGGTGAAGGCCGACATCACCGAGCCGATGGTCTATATCAGCCTGCTGGTGCTGCTGCTGGGCATCCGCGCCGGGCGCTGGCTGGCCGGCAAGCCGGTATAGCCGGATGCGCCGGCCCGTTCGCCCTCGGCTTCACAGTGGCTGGGGCGAGCCGCCCTCGCCGAAGCTTTGCACCAGCGATCCGATGACCAGATACCAGCCGTCCACCAGCACGAAGAACACCAGCTTGAACGGCAGCGCCAGCATCATCGGCGGCAGCATCATCATGCCCATCGACATCAGAACCGAGGCGATCACCATGTCGATGATGATGAACGGCACATAGATCAGGAACCCGATCTCGAAGGCCCGGCGCAGCTCGCTGATGATGAAGGCCGGCACGATGGCCGCCAGCGAGGCATCCTCGGCCGTGGTTTCCACCGGCGCCTCGGACAGGGTCAGCATCAATTCCAGGTCCTTGGGGCGGGTGTGGCGCAGCATGAAGTCCCGGAACGGCACAACGGCGCGGTCGAACGCCTCCATGGTGTCGATCTGCTCGTTGACCAGGGGCGCGATGCCCTCGTCCCAGGCGCGTTCGAACGTGGGCGCCATGATGAAGGCGGTCATGAACAGCGCCAGCCCCATCAGCACCATGTTGGGCGGCGTGGTCTGGGTGCCCATGGCGTGACGCAGAATGGAGAAAACAACCGCGATGCGGGTGAACGAGGTGACCATCAGCAGGATGCCGGGAGCCACCGACAGAACGGTGATCAGCGCGACCAGTTGGACCACGCGCGCTGTCATGGTGCCCTCCCCGTTGCCCAGATCGAGCGTGAACTCCTGCGCCAGCGCCGGCACCGCCCAAAACAGTGCGAGCGCGGCCGGAGTCAGCGCGACCGCAACCAGGAGCAGACGGACGGCGCGGGCGCGGCAACCTGGTCTCATGACGCCCCCCGCGTCTGACGGGCCAACAGGGCGCGGAAGGTCGCCCCGGGACCCGAAGCCCCCTCGGCACCCGGCCCCGGCGCGGCTGGCTGGGTCGGGGGCGGATCGGAGGCGGGAATGTCGCGGTCTATCACCAGATCGGTCTCGCCGCCGATCAGCAACAGGTGGTCCCGGCTGTCGCAACGCACCAGCACGAGCCGCCGACGCGCGTCAAGCGGTGCCGAATCCATCACCCGCAAGCGGCGCGCGCGGCCTCGCGGGTTGGTCAGATGGCGACCCGGCCCGAAGCGCCGGAGCACGGCGCCGGCCAACAGCACCATGCCCAGAACCAGCACCAGCACCAGCACGGAGCGCATGTAAAGATCGGCATCCATTCATCGGCCCCGCGATAGACCGACCGGCGGACGCACCGGTGCAGCGGTTTCACAGCGCATCGCCGTCGTCCCGTCGCGGCTGCGGATCGGCGTCCTCCGCACTCGGCAGCACGGCCTGAGCCTGGGCATAGGCGGCACTGGCCCGGGGGCCTTGCGCGCGTTCCGGTCCGGGCGCCTGATCCAGGCCGGCCAGCAGAACCTCGTGCGCCTCTCGGGTGATGCGCTCCAGCCGGTCCAGACCCGCCACCAGCCTGTCAAGGGCGGGCGCGAAGCGCCGCCCCTCGCCGTCCGGCAGCGCCGCGATGGCCTCGCAGACATCGGCGACGCGGGCATCCAGGCGGCCCAGATTGACCACCTGGCGGTCATGCGACAGGCGTTCCGCCGTGGCGATCATGCTGAGAATCTGGTCCAGCGCCCGCGCCACCTGCCCGGGCGTCTGCGGCGCTGGGCTGTCGGCTGCGTTCATTGTCCGTCTCTCCCCCCGTCCGCCGAGGCCGTCCCGGCCGCCAGGCGTCCGTTGGCACGATAGATATGGTTCAGAATCTCGGCCACGGCGACGAAGGCCTCGACCGGGATCTCGCTGTCCACCTCCAGCACCGCCAGAAGCTGCGCCAGATCGGCGTCCTCGCGCACCTTGACACCCTGGGCGAAGGCAATGGCCAGGATCTGCTCGGCTACGGCCCCTCGCCCCGTGGCCAGGACCTTGGGCGGGCGGCCGCTCTCGTGCTCATAGCCCAGCGCGACCGCGACGGCGTCTGTCCGGGCCGAGGGACGCGGATCGGGTTTCCTGGGCGCAGGGGGCATGCGTGCGTTCTCCCGCCCGGGGCGTCATGACGCGGGGACCGGCGCCCGTCCCGAGGACGGCGACGGGCCGGCAACAGTGTCGGCGCCGGGTGCTGAACATTCGGTTAAACGACCGCGCGGTCAAGCGACCGGGGCGGAGGCATTTTACCGAATGTTAAAGGCCCGGGGTGATGATGGCCGACACAGCCAGAAGCCACGCCCCGGCGATGGAGCAGGAGTTCGCTCATGGACATGAACAAGATGCCGGTGTTCAAGATGGCGCAGGTGCGCATGGAATGGGCCGCGCAACGTCACCGCATCATCACCCAGAACGTCACCAACCTGAACACGCCGGACTATCGGCCGCAGGACATCAAGCCGCTGGACTTCAAGGATATGGCCCGGCGCGCAGCGGCCCAGCCGGTGCAGGTGGCGATGACCGACCCGGCGCACCAGCCCGGCACCGTCGATCCCGATACGACCCATCGCGGCGCGCCCGACCGGCGCACCTTCGAGACCAGCCTGGACGGCAACACGGCCGTCCTGGAAGAGCAGATGCACAAGCTGGGCGAGAGCCGCAGCAAGTTCATGATGGCCGCCAGCCTGTTCGAACGCAATCTGGCGATCCTGAAGACCGCGCTGGGGCGTGGCCAGTAGGGCGGCGTCACCCACCCCACCGGAGGGGGCTGAGACATGGACGAACTGAGCAAGTCACAACGCATCGCGGTCGCCGGCATGAAGGCTCAGGCCGAACGCCTGCGCGTCATCGCCCAGAACCTGGCCAACGCCGATTCGATCGCCGAGCGGCCCGGCGAGCAGCCCTATCGCCGCAAGCTGATCAGTTTCGAGAACGTGCTCGACCGCGAGCTTGGAACGGATAACGTCAAGGTGCGCAAGGTGTTCGAGGACATGACGGCCTTTCCCAAGCGCTACCAGCCGGCCCATCCCGCCGCCGACGCCGACGGCTATGTGATGGTGCCCAACGTGAACCCGCTGATCGAGATGATGGACATGCGCGAGGCCCAGCGCTCCTACGAGGCGAACATGAGCGCCATCTCGGTGGCGCGCGAGATGTCGAAACGCACCCTGGAGCTGCTGCGCTAGGGCGCAGGTCGGCCGCGTGACGGGACCGACCTTCGCCCGGCGCGGCCCCGACGCCAGGACCAAGCAGGCGGACAATGACCATGAGCGACGTGACCTTTTCCAGCGCCGTCGCGGCCTATAAATCGGCCGCCCGCCAGACCGGCGATATTCTGCCTGCCGACCCCCAGGCAATGGGCCAGGGCGGACCCCAATCCTCGTTCGCCGGCATGGTGCGCGGCGTTCTGGAAACCTCTGTCCAGACCCTTCAGGAGAGCGAGCGCATGAGCATGGCCGGCATCGCCGGGCAGGCCGATACACGCGACGTGGTCATGGCCGTCAACAACGCCGAAATGACCCTGCAGACCGTTGTCCGGGTGCGAGACAAGGTCATCAACGCCTACGACACCATCATGCGCATGCCGCTGTAGCCGCACCGCCGGCCCGTCGCCACGCCCGTCGCCCGCGAGGGATTGTTCATGGAGGAAGGCCAGATTCTCGACGTCGCCCGCGACGCGATCTATACCATGATCCTGGTTTCGGCCCCGGTCATGCTGGCCGGGCTGGTCATCGGCGTCATCATCGCCCTGTTTCAGACCATGACCCAGATCCAGGAAATGACCCTGGTCTTTGTGCCAAAGATCATCGCCGTGTTCTTCGCCACCATCATCTTCCTGCCGTTCATGATCAGGCAGATGAACGAGATCATGGGCCGCCTGATGGATCTGGTCATCTCGCTGCCGTGATGCCCGCCCGGAGTCCGCGCCGGTGCTAGACAGCCTCGTCACCACGTCGGTGTTCAATACCATGCTGGTGTTCGGTCGCATCGGCTTCATGCTGATGCTGCTGCCCGGCTTCGGCGCCGCCTATGTCAACGTGCGCACGCGCCTGGTGCTGGCCATGGGCCTGTCGCTGATCATCGCCCCGGTGGTCGCGCCCAGCCTGCCCCCGGAACCCGAGAGCAGCGTGGCGTTGGTGCTGCTGCTGGCATCCGAGGGTCTGGTGGCCTCCTTCATGGCCCTGATGGTGCTGCTGATCCAGGCCGCATTGCATGTGGGCGGGACCTCGATCGGGTTCGCCAGCGGCCTGATGAACGCGCAGGCCTTCGACCCCAGCTCGGCGCAGTCCGGGGCGCTGGTCCTGCAATTGCTGACGCTGCTGTCCCTGGTGTTGATCTTCGCGCTGAACCTGCATCATTTGATGATACGCGCACTGGTCGAAAGCTATTCTCTGTTCCCGCCCGGCGTGTTGCCGCCGATGGGCGACTTCGTGGACTATGCCGCCCGAACGCTGGTCGAATCATGGCATATTGGCTGGCAGCTTTCGGCGCCGATGGTGGTGTTCACCATCGTCTTTTATTCCGCCATGGGGCTGATGGCGCGCCTTATGCCCCAGTTCAACGTCTTCTTCGTCAGCCTGCCGTTGAAGGTACTGCTGGGGTTGGCCATCCTGTTCCTGATCGTGCCGGCGGTGATGCTGGTCTATCTGCGGTATTTCGAGGACGCCATGATCCGCTTCATCGGCGCCTGAGCCGGGGCGGGAAAGGACAGGGCGGCGATGGCCGAAGACGACGACAAGGCATCGAAAACAGAAGACCCGACCGAGAAACGGATGACGCAGGCGCGCGAGGAGGGCAACGTCGCCAACTCGCGCGAGGTCGGCAACGTCGCCACCCTGCTGGGCGCGGGCCTGTTCCTGCTGGCCATCCTGCCCTGGGCCGCCGGGGGCATCGCCGAGCACATGGCCATCTTCCTGTCACGCCTGCATGACTTTCCCATCTCCCGTCAGGGCATGGGCGTCGCCTTGTGGGAGATCGGCGCCATGCTGGCGCCCTATATGGCGGTCACCCTGACCCTGTTCATCGTCCTGGCCATCGTCGCCCAGCTCGGCCAGGTGGGCTTTTTGTTCACGACCAAGCCGCTGACCCCGAAACTGGAAAAGATATCGCCCATCAAGGGCTTCAAGCGCATCTTCTCGATGAAGCAGCTCCTTGAAGTGGCAAAGGGCTTCGTCAAGATCGGCCTGATCGCCGTGGTGGCCTACGCGGTGCTCAGGCCCATCCTTGAGAGGCCGTACACGATCATCGACCAGAGCATTCACGCCAGCATGCACGACCTGCACGACGCGCTCGTGGCGCTGATCATCGGTGTGCTGCTGTTCATGGTCGCCATCGCCTTGGCCGACCTGGTCTATACCCGCTACAAGCACACCCAGGACCTCCGCATGACCAAGCAGGAGGTCAAGGACGAGCACAAGAACATGGAGGGCGACCCGCAGGTCAAGGCGCGCATCC
>CAYFTQ010000080.1:0-9562 GCA_964346035.1 uncultured Roseospira sp.
GAGGGCCTGCACTGGCTGGGGCTGGACTGGGACGAAGAGCCGGTCTTTCAGTATGCCCGCGCCGCTCGCCATGCCGAGGTCGCCCACGCCCTGCTGGCCGAGGGCAAGGCCTATCGCTGCTATGCCTCGCAGGAGGACCTGACGGCCATGCGCGAAGCCCAGAAGGCGGCCGGCCAGCCCATGCGCTATGACGGGCGCTGGCGTGACCGCGACCCGGCCGAGGCGCCCCCCGGCGTTGATCCGGTCATCCGCATGAAGGCTCCGCGCGAGGGCGAAACGGTCATCGAGGATCAGGTCCAGGGCCGCGTGACGGTCGCCAACGATCAGCTTGATGACATGATCCTGCTGCGGTCGGACGGCTCGCCGACCTACATGCTTTCGGTCGTGGTGGACGACCACGACATGCGCATTACCCACGTCATCCGGGGCGACGACCACCTGACCAACGCCTTCCGACAGAGCCAATTGTACCGCCTGATCGGGTGGCAACCGCCGGCCTTCGCCCATATCCCCCTCATTCACGGTCCCGACGGCGCCAAGCTGTCCAAGCGTCACGGCGCCCTGGGGGCGGAGGCCTACCGCGACATGGGCTATCTGCCCGAGGCGCTGCGCAACTATCTGCTGCGCCTGGGCTGGGGCCACGGCGACGACGAGATCATCGGCGATGCCGACGCGGTCGCCTGGTTCGACCTGGATGGCGTCGGCAAGGCCGCCGCGCGCTTTGACATGGCCAAGCTGACCAGCCTGAACGCCCACTGGCTGCGCCAGGCCGACGACGCGCGGCTGGTCGATCTGGTCGTCGACCGTCTGGGTCAGACCGTGGACGAGGAGGGGCGCCGTCGCCTGCTGGCCGGCATGGCGGGCCTGAAGGAGCGCGCCAGGACCCTGCTGGACCTGGCCGACGGCGCCGCCTTCTATGTCCGGCCGCGTCCGGTGTCGCTGGACGACAAGGCGCGCAAGCAGCTTGCGGGCGACGGTGCCGCCGCCCTGGCCGAGGCGCGCGCCCGGCTGGTCGCGCTGGAGCCGTGGTCGCGCGAGGCGCTGGAGGCGGATGCCCGCGCTCTGGCCGACGACTCGGGCCGCAAACTGGGCAAGGTGGCCCAGCCGCTGCGGGCCGCGCTGACCGGGTCAGCTACCTCTCCGCCCGTTTTCGAGGTGATGGAGATCCTTGGCCGCGCCGAATCCCTGGGCCGACTGGATGATGCCCTGGCAGAGGCCGACGCGGCCACGGACGCGCAATAAAGAGATCGCTTTTCCGTCGCCTGGAAACGGTCTAGACAGTTCGCGTGGACCGGGTGGACCGAGATCCCACCCGTTCGGGCGGGGGCTTCCCCCGAAAACAGGTGGGGAAGGGGGTGGACGGCTCTTCCCGCATCGCCATGTATTCGACACCAGACTCAGCCGAGGAGGCGGGAGCGCTGCGACCATCGACCGCGCGCGACGCTGGGCGGACACAGGCCGGAGCGATCCGGGTCCGTCACAGGATAACGGAAGGATCAGATCACATGACCCAGTCCAACTCCGTCACCATCACCGACAACCGCACGGGCCAGTCCCACGAGTTTCCGATCCTCGACGGCTCGGTCGGGCCGAGCGTCGTGGACATCCGCAAGTTCTACGCCGAGACCGGCATGTTCACCTATGACCCGGGCTATACTTCAACCGGAAGCTGTAAGTCGGACATCACCTATATCGACGGCGACAACGGTGTTCTGCTGCACAGGGGCTATCCGATTCAGGACCTGGCCATGAACTGTTCGTTCCTGGAGGTGGCCTATCTTCTGCTGGAAGGGGAACTGCCGACCCCCCAGCAGCACGTGAAGTTCGAACGCGACATCACCATGCACACCATGGTGCACGAACAAATCCACAAGTTTCTTGAGGGGTTTCGGCGCGATTCGCATCCGATGGCGGTGATGTGTGGCATCGTTGGCGGCCTGGCCGGCTTCTATCACGACAGTACCGACATCGCTGACCCTCATCATCGCATGATCGCCTCGCATCGGTTGATCGCGAAGATGCCGACCATCGCCGCCTGGGCGCACAAGTACGCCATGGGCCAGCCGCTGATCTATCCGCGCAACAACCTCCGCTATGCCGAGGATCTGTTGCAGATGATGTTCGCGGTGCCGTGCGAGGACTATGAGGTCAATCCGGTGCTGGCCAAGGCCATGGACCGTATCCTGATCCTGCACGCCGACCACGAACAGAACGCCTCGACCTCGACCGTGCGGCTGACCGGTTCGTCCGGGGCCAATCCGTTTGCCTGCATCGCCGCCGGCATCGCCTCGCTGTGGGGGCCGGCGCACGGTGGCGCCAACGAGGCGGTGTTGACCATGCTGGGCGAGATCGGGTCTGCGGATCGGGTCAGCGAGTGTGTCAAACGCGCCAAGGACAAGGATGATCCGTTCCGCCTGATGGGCTTCGGGCATCGGGTCTACAAGAACTATGATCCACGGGCCAAGATCATGGCGCAGACCTGCCACGAAGTGCTTGAGGAGTTGGACATCCAGGACCCGCTTCTGGACGTGGCGCTGGAGCTGGAACGCATCGCGCTGGAGGATGATTACTTCGTCGAGAAGAAACTCTACCCCAACGTCGATTTCTATTCCGGTATCGTGTTCCGCGCCATGGGCATTCCGGTGACCATGTTCACCGGCATGTTCGCCGTCGCCCGTACCACAGGGTGGGTGGCGCAGTGGAACGAAATGGTCACCGATCCGGACCAGAAAATCGGCCGCCCGCGCCAGCTCTTCTCGGGGTCGCCGGGGCGGGAGTTCGTGCCCATGGATCGGCGCTGACGACCGGTCCGCTTGATGCGCGCGGCGTGGGTCCGGCCGTGATGGCGGGCCGCGTCGCGCGGTCGAGCGATGCCGGCGCGCCGGGCCCGGCCGCTCGTGCCGGGGGCTTTCGCGCGTCCGGGGAAACGCGTACGGTGTGGGCCACGCATGGCGCGCGGGCGGCGGGGCGTCCCGCGTGTGGGCGCAACAGGAGGGTGTGTTGACACAGGAGCATTTTGTTCGTGAGGACGGCAAGCAGATCCCGTTTCTGAACGGTTATCTCGGCTCTGTCGAACGGGTTTTCCCGCTGGGGCTGTCTTCTTCCGAGGAATTCGCTGAGCACATCCGGGAGAGCAAGCAGGAATCCAGATACCCCAAAACGGATTCCTTTCTTGTGAATAAGGTCGTTACCAGCTTCTTCATTATGGAATACCTGTCGCGGATCGGCGTGCGCGATCGCGCGCGGCGAACCCTCGACATTTGCAGCGGCCCCGCCGTGCTGCCGCGCCTGCTGAAGCTGTTCGGGTGGGCCGCCGAGGCGCACGCCATCGACCTGCTGGACCGATCGGGGGACTTCTCCGAGGACAAGATCATGGAGATCGTCCAAGCCACCCAGTCGGAGGTCAGAAGCGGCCCGGATGGTCCGTACAATATCCAGACCCGCCTTGAATACCTGTGGCGGGTCCAGCTTGGGCTGAGCGCGGCGCCGATGGGTGTGTTCCTGCGGGAGCAGACGTCGGATATCAGCCTGGACAACTGTATCGTTGGCGATTTCCTGACCGCCGATATTCCGGGGCAGTATGACTTGATTACCCTGACGGCGGGCATGGAGTATTTCGATACCGAGTCATTTTTCGAGAAGGTCGGCCGTTTGCTTGCCCCCGGCGGCATCTTTATGACGTTCAATGATTACTTTTATAACGCTCGCGGCGCTTCCATGTGTATCGTGGCAGAGGCGCCATGGATGCACTGCATGTTGAGCAAGGCGGACTTCCGCCGCTATCTTGACGAGCGCCTTCCCGACAAGGCGGACGCCATCATGACGGGCTATTACTTCGGCTCGACGCACCATGGTCTTGAGGACTTCAGGGCGGCGGCTGAGCGCAGTGGACTGACTTTGCGACAATTCTCCCGGGGCAGTCTGTTGATCCCGTCGGAGCAGACGTTCAAGGCGTACATGTCCTTTGCCCTGCAAACCGCGTTACCGCTGTCGCGGGACCTGAATCCAGGTCTGATGCTTGACGACCTGTTCACGTACTATCTGGCGATGGGGTTCCAGAAGACCTGACCGCGCGCTGCGGGGGCCGCCCGAGCGGCGTCCCGACGGCTCATCAAAGGGCGGTTGCGCCGGCTGAAGGCGTGGTCTATGCGAGGGGAGCGGGAGCGCGCCGGGCGCTCCGCGCGTCCAACCGGGGGAGCCCGCCGCGTGAAACATGCCATCAGCCTGTTCGTGGTCCTGTATGGCCTCTGGCTGCTGCTGTCGGGCCACTGGCATGATCCCTTTCTGCTGGGCCTGGGGGTGGTCTCGGCGGCGCTGACGGTGTTCGTGGCCTGGCGCATGGAAGGCCTGGACCACGAAGGGGTGCCGGTGTCCGTGGTGGCGCGCGCGCTGGCCTACTGGCCCTGGCTGCTGTGGCAGATCGTGCTGGCCAATTTCCAGGTGGCCCGCCGCATCCTTGATCCCGGGCGCATAGACCCGCGCATGGCGTGGGTGCCGGCCAGTCAGGCGACCGATCGGGGCCGGGTCATCTATGCGAACTCCATCACGTTGACGCCGGGAACCGTCTCGGTGCAGGTGGCCGGGGACTGCATTTTGGTCCACGCCCTGGAGGCTGGCAGCATCGACGAGCTGCGTGCCGGCGAAATGGACCGCCGCGTCGCCTGGGTGGAAGGCGGTGTCGCCAATGCCCACCGTGGCGTCAGGGACGTGGAGCGCTAGGGTGTTCACGGTCGCCAGCCTGTTCGTACTGATCACCATGGCGCTGGCGCTGCTGCGCGCGGTGCGCGGACCGTCGGTCTATGATCGCATCGTCGCGGTCAATGCGTTCGGCACCATGACGGTGCTGTTGCTGGTGCTGCTGGGCTTCCTGACCGACCGGCCGGAGTTCGAGGACATCGCGCTTCTGTACGGCCTGATCAATTTCGCGGGCACCATCGCGGTGCTGAAGTTCGTCAAGTACAGCAGCCTTGCCGGTGACCGGGGCGAAACCGACGGCGGGGGCGGCTGATGGGCACGATCCTGAACCTGGCAAGCTGGGCCTGTATCCTGGCCGGGGGGGGCTTCTGCCTGTTGTCGGGCATCGGCATGGTGCGCCTGCCCGATGTCTTCACCCGCATGCACGCAGCCAGCCTGGGGGACACCCTGGGGGCCGGCCTGATCATCGTCGGGTTGCTGTTCCAGGCCGGGTTGGCGGCCGATCTTGTCGGCATCAAGCTGGTCTTGATCCTGGTCTTCCTGCTGTTCACCGGGCCGGTGGCCAGCCATGCCCTGGCGCAGGCGGCTCTTCTGGACGGCCTGACGCCGTGGACCCGCCACGGCGGCCCGACAGAGGGCACCCTGGACAGCGCCGGGCAGGTCGAGGACGCCTTCATCGAAGACATCCGGCACGGTGGCGGGTCCGGCGCGGCGGACGCGGACGCGGACGGGCTTGGTCAAGGGGGGCAGCATGGAACAGGTCATTGATATCGTGCTGCTGACGTTCATGGCGGTGACCGCGCTGGCCATGGTGCATCTGCGCAACCTATTCGCAGTTGCTATGCTTTCCGGCATCTTCAGCCTGCTGTCGGCCTCCATGTTCGTGGTGCTGGACGCGGTGGATGTGGCCTTCACCGAGGCCGCCGTCGGCGCCGGTATCGCCACCGTCCTCATGCTGGGCACGCTGGCCCTGACCGCGCGCACCGAAAAACCCCCGCCGCGCCGCCGCTGGGGCCCGCTGGCGGTGGTCGTGGTGACGGGCGCGGCGTTGATCTACGGCACGCTGGACATGCCGCGCTATGGCGATCCCGAGGCCCCTATCCACCAGCACGTCGCGCCGCGCTATATCGCGGACAGCCCGCTGGAGGTCGGCCCGCCCAACATGGTGACCAGCGTGCTGGCCAGCTATCGCGGCTATGACACGCTGGGAGAAACCACCGTGATCCTGACCGCCGGACTCGGCGTTCTGGCGCTGCTTGGGGGCGCGGGCGCCGGCATCGGTGTGCGTCGGCGCCGGCGCCGCGACGAGGAGGCGCGGCGATGAAGCTGCAATCGGTCCTGCGCGCCTCGACCAAGCTGTTGATGCCGCCGATCATGCTGTTCGGGCTGTACGTTCAGTTCCACGGCGATTACGGCCCCGGCGGCGGCTTTCAGGCCGGGGTGATCTTCGCCGTGGCGTTCATCCTGTTCACGCTGATCTTCGGTCCGGTACGGGCGCGGCAGGTGGCGCCGGCCTGGGTCACCACGCTGATGAGCGCGCTGGGCGTTCTGTTGTATGCCGGGGTTGGCGTCGTCACCATGCTCAGGGGCGGGGCGTTCCTGGACTATGACGTTCTCGCGCATCACCCGCTGCACGGCCAGCACCTGGGAATCCTGCTGGTCGAACTGGGCGTGGGCCTGACTGTCTGGGGGGTCATGGTGACGATCTTCCTGGCCTTCGTGGAGCGTGAACGACGGGACGCGCCCAGCCGGGACGACGGCGGAGGCACCGGCGATGCTTGATATCGTTCTGGGCCTGTACAACCACTGGATCGCCATCATCCTGATGATGGCCGGGTTCTATACCGTTCTGGCGCGCGGCAATCTGGTCAAGAAGGTTATCGGCCTGAACATCTTTCAGACCTCGGTGTTCCTGCTTTACATCACCATGGGGTACGTGGAAGGCGGCACCGCCCCGATCGTGACCGCCGGCGGCACGCTGTATTCGAACCCGCTGCCGTCCGTGCTGATCCTGACGGCGATCGTTGTCGGGATCGCCACCACGGCGGTCGGACTGGCGCTGGCCGTTCGCATCCGGGAGGCCTATGGCACCGTGGAGGAAGACGAGATCCTCGCCATCGAGGATCGCCAGGACGAGGCCCCGTGATCCCCTCATGAGCGCCACCATCACGCAGAACCTGCCCGCCCTGCAAGTCGTGTTGCCGCTGATCGCCGCGCCCGTGTGCCTGCTGCTGCGCTGGCCCCGGCTGGCGTGGCTGTTTGCGCTGGCCGTGGGCGGGGCCACGCTGGCCATCTCGATCACGCTGATCGTTCAGGTGCGGGAGGCCGGCGCCTTCAGCTATGAAATGGGGGGCTGGGCGGCGCCGTGGGGCATCGAGTACGTCATCGACCCCCTGGACACCATTATCCTCTGTCTGGTCTCGGGCATCGCCACGCTGGTGCTGCTTTTTTCCGGCCCCAGCGTGAGGGCAGAGATCGACCGGCCGCGCATCCCGCTGTTCTATGCGCTGTATCTGCTGTGCCTGACCGGCCTGTTGGGCATGGTCGCCACGGGCGACGTGTTCAACCTGTTCGTCTTCCTGGAGATTTCCTCGCTGTCCACCTATGCGCTGGTGGCCATGGGCCGCGACCGGCGCGCCCTGACGGCGGCCTATCGGTATCTGATTCTGGGGTCGCTGGGGGCCACGTTCTACGTCATCGGCATCGGCCTGCTGTACATGATGACCGGGACGCTCAACATGGAGGACCTGGCGCGGCGCATCCCGGCGGTGGCCGAGACCCGCACCATCCTTGTTGCCATTGCCTTCCTGGCCGTCGGGCTGTCGCTCAAGCTGGCCCTGTTCCCGCTGCACAAGTGGTTGCCCGGCGCCTACACCCACGCGCCCTCGGTCGTGACCGCGTTCCTGGCGGCGACGGCCACCAAGGTGTCGCTGTATGTGCTGGTGCGCATCTTCTTCACCGTGCTGGGACCGATCGAGGCCTTCGAGACCCTGCCGGCGGCCATCCATGAAACCCAGGTGGTCAGCTTCCTGGCCATCCTGGCCATGCTGTCGGGCTCGGCGGTCGCCATCTTCCAGCCCAACCTGAAGCGGCTGTTCGCCTATTCGTCCATCGCCCAGGTGGGTTACATGATGCTGGGCGTCGGCATGGTCTCGGTCACCGGCATGACCGCCGGCCTGGTCCACATGGTCAACCATGCCCTGATGAAAGGCGCCATATTCATGGCGCTGGGGGCCGTCATCCTGCGCATCGGCAGCCCCCGGATCGAGCACATGGACGGCATCGGCCACCGCATGCCGGTCACCATGGCCGCCTTCGTGATCGCCGTGCTCAGCCTGATCGGTGTGCCGGGAACGGCCGGTTTCATTTCCAAGCTGTATCTGGTGCGCGGTGCGCTGGAGGACGGCCACTGGATCATGGCGGCCGCCGTGCTGGTCTCGTCGCTGCTGGCGGTGATCTATGTCTGGCGCGTGCTTGAGGTGGCCTATTTCCGCGCCCCACGGGCCGATGCCGCGCCGGTCAGGGAGGCACCGCTGGTCATGCTGGCGCCGATCTGGATTCTGGCCCTGGCCAACATCTATTTCGGGCTGGACACGACCTACAGCGTCGGTCTGGCCGAGAACGCCGCCAGCTTCATTCTGAATTACGTGCCGGGAGCCGGGCCGCTGTCAGAGCATCCGGGCCTTGAAGGACTGCTGGAGCCGGGCGGTGGTCCGCCGGGCACGCATGGCGGGGAGGGCGCGCATTGATGATCGCCACGCTGCCCCTTGATGCCGCCAGCACCATCGCCGCCGCCCTGGCCGTGCCGGCCGGCGCGGTCGGGCTGGTCCTGCTGCTGGGGCGCTGGCCGAACCTGCGCGAGGCGGCTTCGCTGATCGCCGCCGTCGCCCTGACCGCGCTGGTCTATGGGCTGCTCGGCCCGGTGCTGGACGGCGCCCGGCCGAGCCTGACCCTGTGGGAGGTCATTCCCGGCGTGCCGCTGGCCTTCACGGTCGAGCCGCTGGGCCAGATCTTCGCCATGATCGCCAGCCTGCTGTGGATCGTGACCACGGTCTATTCCATCGGCTACATGCGCGGCAACAACGAGCATGCGCAAACCCGCTTTTTCGCCTGTTTCGCGGTCGCCATCCTGGCCGCCATCGGCATCGCCTATGCCGGCAACCTGCTGACGCTGTTCCTGTTCTACGAGATGATGACCATCAGCACGGTACCGCTGGTCACGCACAAGGGCAGCGACGAGGCCCGGCGGGCCGGGCGGACCTATCTGGGCATCCTGATGGGCACGTCCATCGGGCTGCAACTGGTGGCCATCATCGGCTGCTGGATTCTGGCCGGCAGCCTGGACTTCGTGCCCGGCGGGCTGCTCGCCGGCAAGGCCGAAGGCTGGATCGTGCCGGTGCTGTTCGCGCTGTTCGTGTTCGGAACCGGCAAGGCCGCCGTGATGCCGTTCCATCGCTGGCTGCCGGCGGCCATGGTGGCGCCGACGCCGGTCTCGGCCCTGCTGCACGCCGTCGCCGTGGTCAAGGCCGGGGTTTTTACGGTGGTCAAGGTGGTGGTCTATGTCTTCGGCCTGGACCTGCTGACGGACAACGGCGGCGCGGACTGGATCGTGGTCGCGGCCGGCTTCACCATCCTGGCGGCCAGTTTCGTGGCCCTGCAACAGGACAACCTGAAACGCCGGCTGGCCTATTCCACCATCAGCCAGTTGAGCTATATCGTGCTGGCCGCCGCCATCCTGGCGCCGCTGTCGGTGATGGGCGCGGCGCTGCACATCATGGCCCACGCCTTCGGCAAGATCACGCTGTTCTTCGCCGCCGGGTCGATCTACACCGCGTCGCACAAGACAGAGATCAGCCAGCTTCACGGC
>CAYFTQ010000081.1:0-9537 GCA_964346035.1 uncultured Roseospira sp.
GGGCACCTCGGCCAACACCAACCGGCCCAGCTATTTCGTCATGAAGTACCTTCAGGAGAAGGGCTATCGTGTCATTCCGGTCAACCCGACCCAGGCCGGCAACACCATCCTGGGTGAGACCGTTTATGCCAGTCTCGCCGACGTGCCCGAGCCGTTCGATATGGTGGACGTATTCCGGGGATCGGAGGCCGCCGGCGGGGTGGTGGACGAGGCCCTTGCCATCGCCGCCGACAAGGGAGTCAAGGTGGTCTGGATGCAGTTGGGCGTCCGCAACGCCGCCGCCGCCGCCCGCGCCGAGGCCGCCGGACTGACCGTCATCATGGATCGCTGCCCCAAGATTGAATACGGCCGGCTGGGCGGCGAGTTGGGCTGGTACGGCGTCAATTCGGGCGTCATCTCGTCGAAGCGCCGGGCCGCCCCCGGCCGGGGCGAGGGTGCCACCGGCAAGACCGACTTCGGCTTCGCCACCCGCGCCGTGCATGCCGGCGCGGCGCCCGACCCGACCACCGGCGCCCGCGCCACGCCCATCTATCAGACGACGTCTTATGTGTTCGAGGGCGTCGATCAGGCCGCCAGCCTGTTCAACCTGCACAGCTTCGGCCACGTGTATGCGCGCCTCTCCAACCCCACCGTCAGCGTGCTTGAGGAACGCATCGCCAACCTGGAAGGCGGGCGCGCGGCCTGCTGCGCGGCCTCCGGCCACGCCGCCCAGTTCCTGACCTTTTTCACCCTGCTGGAGCCGGGCGACGAGTTCCTGGCGGCGCGCAATCTGTATGGCGGCTCCATCACCCAGTTCGGGCTGTCGTTCAAGAAGCTGGGCTGGACCTGCCATTTCGTCGATCCGACCGACCCGGAGAATTTCCGCCGCGCCCTGACCGAGCGCTGCAAGGCCATTTTCATCGAGGTGCTGGCCAACCCCGGCGGCATCGTGGTGGACCTGGAGGCCGTCGCCGCCATCGCGGATGAGGCCGGCATTCCCCTGATCGTGGACAACACCATGGCCACGCCGGCCTTGTGCCGGCCGATCGAGTGGGGCGCCGACATCGTCACCCACTCGACCACAAAGTTCCTGGCCGGCCACGGCAACGCCCTGGGCGGTGCCATCGTGGAATCGGGCCGTTTCGACTGGGCCAGGAACGACAAATTCCCGTCGCTGGCCAAGCCCGAGCCGGCCTATCACGGCCTGACCTTCTACGAGACCTTCGGCGACTTCGCCTTTACCACCAAGGCCCGCGCGGTGGCCCTGCGCGACTTCGGCCCGTCGCTCAGTCCGCAGAACGCGTTCCTGACCATTACAGGCATCGAGACCCTGCCATTGCGCATGCGCCAACATGTCGCCAACGCGCGCGCAGTGGCCGAATACCTGAGCAGCCACCCCAAGGTGGCCTGGGTGTCCCATGCCGGGCTGCCGGACTCGCCGTTCCGGGCGCTGGCGGAAAAGTACCTGCCGGGCGGGCCGGGCGCGGTCTTTACGTTCGGCGTCAAGGGCGGGTTCGAGGCCGGTGTGCGCGTGGTCGAGGGCGTCAACGTCTTCAGCCATCTGGCCAACATCGGCGATACCCGCAGCCTGATCCTGCATCCGGCATCCACCACCCATCGTCAGCTTTCCGACGAGCAGCGCGCCGCCGCCGGTGCCGGCGACGATGTCATCCGGTTGTCCGTGGGCATCGAGGACGCCGCCGACCTGATCGCCGACCTCGATCAGGCGTTGGCGGCGGCCTGAGTGTCCTGCCGCGCCGCTCTTTCCCCCTTTCAGCAAGGCGTGTAGGCTCGGCGTTGGCCTGATGACGCTTTGGGGGGGCGCGACAGACATGACCAACCCCGCGGCCGATCCCCTGGCGGGATTCGCGCTGTTCGACGGCCTGCCGCCGGACAGCCGGGTGGCCCTGGCGCGAGCCTGCTCGTCGCGGGCCTTTACCGCGCGTCAGGTGATCTGCGACCTTGATACACCGGATCGTGACGTCATGTTCATTGTCGCAGGAACGGTGACCGTGTCCAGCTACTCCCGTAGCGGGCGCGAGATCGCCTTCGCCGAGCTGGGCGTGGGCGACTATTTCGGCGAGATCGCGGCCATCGACGGCCTGCGCCGGTCCGCCGTGGTGTCCGGCAAGACGGATGGACTCCTGGTGGTCATGCCGGCCGTGCGCTTCCGTGCGCTGCTGTCGGACCAGCCGGACATCGCCTGGCGGGTCATGATGCGGCTGACCTCGCTGATCAGGGCCTCGAACGAGCGCGTGCAGAGCTTTTCCACCCAGAGCGTCACCCAGCGGCTCTGTCTGGAACTGCTGGGCCTGTGCAAGCCCTGCCCGGCCGTGCCGGGCAGTCAGGTGGTGCATCCCTTGCCAACCCAGGCGGAACTGGGCAGCCGTATCGGGGCCAGCCGCGAGACGGTGGCCCGTGTGCTGCTTGATCTGGCCCAGGATGGTTTGGTCGTGCGCAAGGGGCGCACCCTGACCATTCCGGACCCGGCGCGCCTGCGGGCCTTGATCGAGGGGCTGGCGCTGGGCGTGCCCAGCAAGGTGGCATGAGCCGCTTCACGGCTCGGCCGGGAGCCGACGCCGAGGCGCGCTTGCGGGCAAGGACGGCGCGCGCGCCCGGCGGGCGGGGGGCGGTGGCGGCGGGCCACGACGCCACGGCGGCGGCGGCGTTGGAGATCCTGGCCGATGGCGGCAATGCCTTTGATGCCGTCGTGGCGGCGATGGCGGCGTCGTTCGTCGTCGAACCGGCCCTGAGTTCCCCCGGTGGCGGCGGCTTTCTGCTGGCGCGGCCGGCCGGGCGAGACGCGCGCGTGCTGGATTTCTTCGCCCAGACGCCGGGGCGGCTGCCGGCGCAGGGCGGGGCCGGCCTGGACTTCGTGCCGGTGACCGCCGATTTCGGTCCGGCCACGCAGGAGTTTCATGTCGGCCGTGCGGCCGCCGCCGTGCCCGGCATGGTGCCCGGTCTGTGCGCCATCCAGAGGGACCTGGGCCGGCTGCCGTTGGCGCGCCTGCTGGACCCGGCGGTCGGGCTGGCACGCGCGGGCGTTCCGATGGCACCCTTGCAGGCCCATATCATCGGGGTGATCGCCCCCATCCTGACCCTGACGGAGGCGGCCCGGTCGGTTTTCGGCGCCGAGCCCGGCGAGGCCGGCCGCACCATCGCGGCCGGTTGCGCGCGCCCCATGCCGGCCCTGGCCGATACCCTGGAGGCGCTCGGCCGGGAGGGCGAACGGCTGTTCCGCGACGGTCCCGTGGCGCGGGCCATGGCGGATCTGTGCGCGGATGGCGGCCTGCTGACGGACCAGGATCTGTCGCGCTATCGGGTCCAGTGGCGTCCCCCCCTGGAACGGCGCTTTGCCGGTGCGCGCGTGCTGACCAACCCGCCACCCTCGGCCGGCGGCGCCCTGATCGCGTTCGGGCTGGCGCTGGCGGAGGCAGGCGGCGGCGGGCCGTCGCCATCCGGAATGGCCACCATCATGCACCTGACGGGCGAAGCCCGCGACGCCAACGGCCTCGATCTGGGCGTCGATGACGCCCGCGTGGCCGCGCTGCTGGAAGAGGCCGCGTTGGATCACTGGCGCGCCCTCAAGCGCGGCGGCACAACCCATGTCTCGGTTCTGGACGCCGAGGGCAATGCTGCCGCCTGCACGGTCTCCAATGGCGAGGGCTGTGGCCACATGGTGCCCGGCGCCGGCTTCATGCTGAACAACATGCTGGGCGAAGAGGACCTGAACCCGGCCGGTTTTTTCCGCTGGGCGCCGGACACCCGGGTCTCGTCGATGATGGCGCCGACCCTGGCGGAATGGCCCGACGGCCGGGTCCTGGTGCTGGGCTCGGGCGGGTCCAACCGCATCCGCACGGCGCTGCTTCAGGTGTTGTGCGCCGTTCTGGCGCGCGGCGAGAGCCTGGAGCAGGCCGTCGCCGCGCCGCGCCTGCATGTGGAGCGCGGCGGTCATCTGGACATCGAAGCCGGCTGGCCGGATGAAACCGTCGCGGCTCTGGCGGCCCTCTGGCCCGATCATCGGGTCTGGCCCGACCGGTCCATGTTCTATGGCGGCGTGCATGCGGTCGAGCGGGCGTCCAACGGCGCCCTGGCTGCTGTCGGCGATCCCCGCCGAGGCGGGGCGGCCGCCATCGCGCCCTGAGGGACGCGGCGGGTTTGCTATCCGATCTTGAAGCCGGCTTTGGCAAGCCGGCCGTAGAACTGGCGCACGGCCTGCTCCTGGCGGTCCGACGGGACGTCGGCCACGAACTGGGCCAGAAAATCGGGTCGGCGGAGGTAGTCCAGAACGCGGGCCCGCGCCGCCGCCAGGGCCTTGCCCTCCAGCAGGATGCCGGACCCGCAGAAGCTGACCAGCCGTTCGGCCCGCAGCCGCAGGCTGTCCGAAGGGCGGTCCAGGCGTTCGATCAGCCGGGCGGTCTCGACATAGCGCAACAGGATCTCGTCGAAGTGCCCGAAGGCCCGTTCCGTCACTGCCCTGGGCAGGTTCTTGCCGCCCATGACGGCGCGTTGGATGCTGGTAATGGTGGCCAGTTTCTCGGTCGCGGCCATGTCGGCGGCGACATCGTCCACCGTACGCAGGGTGCGCATGTCTTCCACGATTATGGCGCGGATCAGGTCCAGATACGGCTCCACCTCGTCGGAATGCGACAGGGCGGTCAGATAGTGCAGTCGGCGCGCCGTCTCGCGCAGCATGCCGCAGACGCCGACGATGGAATTGCGCCAGCCGGTATCGCCGCCTTCCGTCAGGCGAAGGTTGTAGCGGCGCGTCAGCGCCACCGCCATGCGGGACTCCCCGGTCAGGCCCTGTCGGGTGACGACGCGCCGGCATAGCGTTTCATAAGCTTCGTGTTCCTTGGCCGGGTTGTTGCGGGACAAGGGCTGCGTCCCCTGGATTTCCCGGCAGATGCGGTCCATCACGACCTGCGCGCAGGCGGGCAGGCGGTGGTCCGTGAGCAACTGGCTCAGCACGCGCAGCGATTCGGATTCCTGTTCGGGCGCCTGCTGGTCCGCGTGCGGACCCTCGATCAGATCGATCAGCCCCATCAGGGCGCTGGACAGGTTGGGCCGGGAGCCCAGGATTTCCTGGATCACCTCGCTGACGCCCAGGCAATCGGCGATGAACTCGTCCAGCATCGCCAGATCGTCGGGGGGCCGCTCGCCCGAGACCGCGGCCAGCAGCATCTCCAGCTTGCCCAGCCAGCTTCGCTGGCCTGACAGCGCCCGCCCCACCGTGGCGCGCACCAGGAACGCCTGTTCAAGCGGATCGAAGGCCGCCTTTTCGGCCAGGCGCCGGGCCTTGCCAAGATCGTTCAGGCTGGCCTTGCGCATGATCTTTTCGCCCTCGGCGCGGCGGGCGCGGCGTCCGACCTCGTCGATCATGGCATAGAGCGAATCGCGCCGGGCCTTGATGTCCAGGTCCTCGTGGTGAGCGGCCTGGAGCGTGGCGACCCGATCGACGGCCGCCGGGTAGATGTTGGAGTCGTGATTCTGAAGCCGGCTCAAAGCCCGGAAATCGTACAGCAGTTCCGAGGCAATGATGGTGTTGCGGTTCAGGTAGTGGCGCAACAGCCGGGTGATGACCATGCGGGCCGGCAACCCGTAAAGCGCCTCGGCGTCCTCGCACCAGGCGGCGTCCTGGATCGCGCTGATGGTCATGGGCCGGTTGTCGACGGCCTCGCGCTCTTCCTCGAAGACCGTGCGTTCGGCGGTCTCGCCATTCCCCAGCGGGCGTTCGTAGATCACGCGCGCGCCCTGCACGGTGCCGGCGTTGAGGCATTTCTTCGCCAGTTGGACGGCTTCCTGTTCCCGATCCAGAACGGAATCGGTCAACCAGCGGCCTTCCCGCTTGAGCTGGACTTCGTATGTGGGCACGTGTGCCGCCTCCCCCGATACGGCGACGCGACCTCAAGTCGGCTGCGCCAATGGTCGCCCGCGCGCCCGGTCGCCCCTCCAAGCGATCGCGGTTCCACCATGCGTCCACAGTGACAGTAGCGTGGTTTTCCCCAGGGGGGAATATGCGGGACGGCCAGTGGTCCCTGGAACGGGTGTGATTTCCTGTGGCGGCTGCCCCCCTGAAGAGGGCCGGCGGCGGCGAAACGCGCAAGGCGCGCGTTGCCGGCGCGGTCCGATCGGCCCGGCCTGATTGCCATGACAGCCGCGCGGCCCCATATCCTGTGGCGCCAGACCTGCCGAACGGCCTTTCTTCCGATTCGTCTGGTCAAGGGCCATGGGCCGCTTGGCGGCTCCGGTGCGGTCGCACCGGCCGGTATGATGCAGTCAGGAGTCCGCCATGAGTGTTGTCGTTGGCCAGCCCGCCCCGGACGTTTCACTGCCCACCGATGGCGGCGGCCATGTCTCCCTTGCCGATCTGCGCGGCAGGGCGGTGGTGCTGTACTTCTATCCCAAGGACGACACCTCGGGATGTACCAGGCAGGCGCTGGCGTTCAAGGACGCGTTGGCCGGCCTTGAGGCCGCAGGGGCGGTCGTCGTCGGTGTCTCCAGGGACCCGGTCGGCAGGCACGACATGTTCAAGGCCAAGCACGGGCTGCCGTTCGTGCTGGCCTCGGATGCCGACGGCGACGTCTGCGAGCGCTATGGCGTCTGGAAGCAAAAGAGCATGTACGGCAAGACCTATATGGGCATCGAACGCACCACGGTTCTGATCGATGCCGAAGGCGTGGTGCGCCGGGTCTGGCCCAGGGTAAAGGTGCCCGGCCACGCCGAGGCCGTTCTGGAAGCGGTGCGGGGGGTGTGACCCCGCCGGCCCGGCCCGGGACCCGCACGGGCCGGGCCGGGGCCTGCGGTGGTGGCGGGAAGCGCCGGTCCTACTGCCCGCAGACGGGCAGGGATTCGTCGATCGTGGCATCCGGATAGAAGGTGCGGATGGCGCCGTCGCGCATCACGAAGACGGCGTAATAGGCGTTGCCGTCGTCCAACACCCGATAGCGGCAGGCGTCCTCGCGTCCGCCGAAGCCGTCGCGCGCCAGACGCAGGATCTTGGTCACCTCCAGCAGGATGTCCGGGGCGGTCAGGCCGAGGGCATAGCCGTTGACGCACTTGGTCGCGATGCCGCCGTCCGGGGTCAGGAACTCCACGCCGGAGGTGTAGATCGGTGGGTCGATCTCCACCACCGAACACCCCCCCTGGAGCAGACCCAGCCAGCCATTGCGTTGGGCCTGGAGATAGCGCCCCATGTAGTGCAGGCCGCCCAGGGACCAGCCGTCATCGCCGCGCTGGTCCGGTTCGCCGCACAGGATGTGACGAAAGCCGTCGGCGTCGAACCAGGCCCGCACGAGGGCGCTCTCGTCGCCGCCCAGGGTCGCTTTCAAGGAATCGCGCAAGGAAGGCTGGGCGTCCAGGAAGGACCGGAAATCCGCCGGCGAGACCGGTGCGCCCCAGTCCCCGCACAGGTTCAGCACGGCCAGATCCACCGGCCCCAGGCGCGGCGGGGCCGGCGTCGGGTCCTGTGGTCCCTGGTTGACGGTATCGAACACGGGACGGAAGTCGTGACCCGGTCGCGGCCGGGCGGCAACCGGCGGGGCGGCGGATGTGGCCGGGTCCAGGGGCGAGACCTCGACCGCCGCAGGGGTCGTCCGGGGCACCAGGGGCGTGGGCTGGTTGACCATCGCCGGGCCCCCGGGATCGGTCGGACCGCTCAGGGGGGGCGGCTCCGAGGCGGTCGCGTTGGCGGCCGCCGCATCGGAACGATCCAGGCGCCCGCACTCGCGCGCCACCCATCGGTTGATTGGGTCGGCGCCGGGCACGCGCAGGCGCACCCACGGGCCGTCCGGCAGGTTCATCTCGAACGCGCCATAGACCGTGCCCGGTTCCAGCACCACACCGCCCGGATTGCTGCCGGCATTGAAGCTCTGATAGGCGGGGCAGGCAGCGCGGGCGCTGAAGGTCCCCTCGATGGCGACGGCGGCGTGGGCGTGGTTGGGCGCGGCCAGACCGGCGGCGGCGGCCAGACCCAGCGCCAGGCCGAGGCCCCGCGCGGCAAGGCCGGTGCTTGAACGCGGACGAGGGCTTGACGGCATGGGAGGTCCTCCTGGTTTGATCTCCGATGCCGGTCAGGGTAGCGGAAACAATGGCGGGGATACGGCACCGGTCGCGCGGCGCGGCCGGGCTGCCGCCGCAGCACGCCATGCGACCGGAAGACCATGCGCCGACACACCATTCTCATTCTGGGTGGCACCCGCGAAGGTCACGCCCTGGCGGCGGCGCCGGCCGCCCTCAGCGTCGGCCCAGCAGGTGGTCCACCTCTTCCTGGGTCAGCCCGGCATGGCCGGTGCTGATGCCCTCTTCCGCGACGGCCGACGGCGTGCCGGCCGGCTCCGCTGGCGCGGCCTGCGGCGCCGGGTCAACGGGCCGGGGACGGATCCGCAGTTGCGATGGCGGGCATGTGGTCAGGCGTGACAAAAGGGAGCGCACCCGCCGCAGCCGCTGCCCGCTGATATCCTGGAAGGCGCAGGCCTCCATGATGGCCTCGATGCGCAACCGCGTGCTGGCGTCGGGCGCATGTTCGATCAGCAGTTCCGTCAGGCCGAGGATGCGGTTGGCGGCGCGTTCCTGCTCCTTCTGGGCGGCGTCAAGCTGCGCCACGGCGGCTCGCAGCGCGCGTTCCATGGCGCGCGGATCGTCCAGCGCCGGGGCCTGGCGCCGGCCCGATTCGGTCAGGGGGGCAGGCGGACGGGTCATGGGGCGTCTCCTGCTTGTCTCCGTCATCCCGCGAGCCTGGGCAAGCGGCTGCCGAATGTCCAGGGTCGGTTCGTCCGGCAGCGGTCCGACCTGGCCCCGGAACTGTTGCGAATCAGTCGCGGTCGAGCGGCCCTCGGCGCTTTTTCCAGCCCGTCCATCTTGCATCGCGCGGGGGCGAACCTCTAGATATGGCGGAGTGTTTTCCGGGCCTGTCCCGGTGCGTCCGGTCGGTCGGTCGCGCCCGCGCTGCGCCCCAGGAACAAGGATCGCCGCCGTGGACGAAACCCCAAGCCCTGCGGACCCGTTCGACACTGCGCGCCCGCGCATTCAGGTCGCGCCGGGCCAGATGCCCGATGCCATGCGCGTGATCCTGGCCAGCCCGCGCGGCTTTTGCGCCGGTGTGGAGCGCGCCATCGAGATCGTGGAACGGGCGCTGGAGATCTACGGTCCGCCGGTCTATGTCCGCCATGAGATCGTCCACAACAAGCATGTGGTCGAAACCCTGCGCGCCCAGGGCGCTGTCTTTGTCGAGGAACTGAACGAGGTGCCCGACGGCGCCGTTACCGTGTTCTCGGCCCATGGCGTGCCGCAGGCGGTGGTCCGGCAGGCCGAGGACCGCGCCCTGCCGGTGATCGATGCCACCTGTCCGCTGGTCTCCAAGGTCCATCGCGAGGGCCAGAACCTGGCTCGCAAGGGGCGCGAGGTCATCATGATCGGACACGCCGGCCATCCCGAGGTGGAGGGAACGCGCGGTCAGATACCGGGCGGCGTTCATCTGGTCAGCAAGGTGGATGATGTCGCCCGCCTTGAGGTGCGCGACCCCGATCTGGTGGGCTATGTAACCCAGACGACGCTGTC
>CAYFTQ010000082.1:0-9482 GCA_964346035.1 uncultured Roseospira sp.
GGGGTCCTCGAGCCCGACCGACAGGCGCAACAGGTCGGCGCCGATCCCGAGCGCGGCACCGCCCAGCGTTCTGCCCTGGCGGAACGGCTCCAGCACGGCCTCCAGATCGCTTTCGGGGATGCCGCAACCAGTATCCGAGATGGCGACGCTGGGCCGGCGCTGGCTGTCCAGGTTGGCGGTCAGCAGGATGCGCCCACCATCGGGCGTGAAACGGATCGCATTCGACAGCAGGTTCAGCAGCATCTGTTTGACCAGCCGGGCATCGGCCCGCAACGGCCCCATGCGTTTGTCAACGTCCCAGTCCAGACGGATCGAGCGGACATCGGCCAGCGGTCGCACCACGGTCAGGACCTCCCGGATCATCTGGTCCAGGGCGACGCGGTCGTCGGACAGGGTCATGCGGTCGGCCTCGATGCGCGAGAGATCCAGCACATCGTTGATGAGCGCCAGCAGGTAATCCCCGCTGTCGTGGATGTCCTTGGCGTACTCCGTGTATTTTTCGTTGCCGAGCGGCCCCAGAACGCCCTGGCGCATCAGGTCGGAAAAACCCAGGATGGCGTTCAACGGCGTGCGCAGTTCATGGCTCATGGTGGCCAGGAAGCGGGATTTCGCGGCATCCGCCGATTCGGCCCGCGCCCGCTCGGCCTCGGCGGCATCGCGGGCGTCGACCAGGCGGCCGACCAGACGCGCCATGGCGGCCCCACCCAGGCCGATGCCGGTCAGGCCAAGCAGCCAGACACCGACATGAGCCCCGATGGAGAAGGTCCGACTCGGTGCCAGGATGGCCTCTATCGGCGCCATCGGAACCGTCACGCTGATGCCGCCGCGCACCTCGCCCAGTTCGTAGCCCTGCACCCTGTGGCAGGTCAGGCATGGTTCCTCGACCATCAACGGCCGCATGAACCGCAGCACCTCGTCCCCGTCCGCCGGTGTCAGGCGGTCGGCATACTCGGTCCTGCCGACCTCGAAGCTCTCCAGGGCGGCGCGCTCCCAGGGGACCGGCGCGTTGGCCGGGCGGATCGGATTCAGACTGGTGATGCGAGACACGATACCGCTGCGTTCCCTGGCGATATCGTGCACGATGCGGGTCATGTAGGATGGATTGACCATGGTCAGGCGACCGATGACGGTTTCCAGGTCGCGGTTCTCGACATCCAGATACGGGTTGGGCTCGACCTGATCGGCGCGGGCATAGACGCCGCCCATGCGCGCGTTCCAGAGACGATAGACGATATCGCGCTCGAACGCGGCGGCACCCTCAAACCGCGCCAGCGCCCCCGCCTGTTCGGACAGAAGGCGCAACTCCCAGAACAGAGAGGTGCCCAGGACAAGCGTCCACCCCGCCATCACGGCCAGGGTCGGCCCCAGAAATCGCCGTCGCGGCGATCGCGCCATCGCAGTCACTCCGACACGCTCCCCGGCGGACCGGGGGCGCAGGTTGCAAGCGCGGCGCCACGCCGGTGTCCGCCCGCGACCCTCGATCCCGTCCGGTGGTCATGTCCGCCAGAGTTCAGCGCCCGACCCCGGCGCCGACCGGATCATGCCGGACTTGATCGGCGCCGTGCAAGCGAACGCTGCCCTTCCGGGGACCAGGGGCCGCCCCGCGCCCGGCCTATTCCTCCAGACGCCCGAGCGCCTTGGCCAACACCAGATAGACCTTGCCCAGGTCGGACCCGATGAACAGGGCGGTCAGGATGTCGGCACGCGCGGTCTGGCGCACCTGATCGAGCAGGCTTTCATAGTCTGTCACGAACTGCCCGACATAGGCCCGGAACTCTCGATCGACCTCGAACAGGTCGCGCACGGCGCCATGCTGCTTGACCGTCATGACCCGGGCCAGATGGCGCAGAAAGACACCGTGGTCGCCCTTCTGATAGCGCCGCCACAGGTCCTCGTCCCGCACCGGGTTGAAAATGCGCGCGATGTCCACGGCGTTGCTTTCCAGGCGTTCGATGACGAAGCTGGCCTGGTGCAGGAAGGTGGTGACCTCGGCACGGTCCAGTTCCTGGCGCAGGGTGGCCGCCCGTTCCTCGGCCTTGAGCGCGACCTGACCCAGCAATTCGCCGTGTCGGGCGAACTCCTGGCCCAGCCTGCGGATGGTGTCGGAGACCTTCTCGCCGGATTGCGCCATGCCGTCCACCTGCTGGCGGATGGCGCCGGCGCTGCCTTCCAGGTCCGGGATCAGGGCACGCGCGCGCTCATCGGCCTCCTCAATGGAGCCACCCAGCAGACTGGCGGCGCCGCGCACCGTCTCCGCCGCCTTCTCGGCGGCGGCCTGCAGGCCATCCGTGGACTGGCGCAGACGATTGCCGGCCACGGTGGCTTGCGACAGGCCGCGCCCGGTGACGTCCTCGAACTGGCGCGCCTGCTGGTCGAGCGTAGCCCCGACATCGCCCAGCCGCGAGACCACCCGCTCCACCACGCTGTCCACGTGGCTGATGCGCCGGTCCATGACGCCGGCCGTGTTTTCCAGCGCCGCATTGGCGTGGCCGGCATGGTCCGACAGCACGCGGGCCTTGCCCTCGATAATACCGGCGGTTTCGTCCAGACGCGTCCGGGCGCCTTCGGCGGCATCGCTGATGGCCTGCACACGCGCCGCCAGACTCGCCTCCAGCCCGCTCAGCGACTGTTGAACGCCGGCCACCTGGGCCTGAAGGGACTCGGCCTCGACCCGAACCGCCTCTGCTGCGGCGCGGCCATGGTCGACCGTGCGATTGCCGGCGGCCTCCAGGGCCTGGGTGCGGGCCTCCAGGGTGTCGCCGACGCCGTCCAGGTCGGTTTGGACCTGAGTCGACAGTGTGGACAGCGCGGTCATGGAATCGCGCAACCCCTCGACGGTATCGCCGATGCGCCCGCTCGCCGTCGCGGCCGCGTCCGCCAGATGGCGGGCCTGCTGGGTCAGGGCGCCCTGGGCGACCTCGACCTGATGGCCGATCAGGCGCGCGCCGTCGGCCAGTTCGCTGGCTTGGGCGGCGATGGCCTCGCGGATGAACCCGGCCTGACGGTTGGCCTCGGTGGTGTGGACCTCCAGGGTCTCGGCCTGCTCGCGCACCACGGCACCGGCATCGCGGGCACGCTGTTCCGCGCGCTGCACGCCGCTGGTCAGGCCGCGCACCACGGCATCCAGGGCGGTGGCGGCGCGTTCCAGGGTTTCGGTGGCGTTGCCGGTAGCGGAGGCCGCCTCCTGTCCGCGCTCGGCCACCGACAGCGAGGCGTCGGCGAGCTTCTCCGTGGCGGCATCGACGATGCCGCTCATGGACTGGACGCGACGGGTGAAGACGCCTTCCATCTCCTTCAGGCGCCCCATGGCCTGGTCCGAGGCGGTCATGAGCGCGTCGGTCTGGTGCGCGACGGTGCCCTCGATGACCTGGGTCCGGCCCAGCATGCGCTCGCTGACCTGATCCAGGTCGTGGGCGCGGTGGGCCAGCGCCTCGGCCACGCTGTCGCCGGTTTTCTCCCAGCGCGCGCGCAACTCGTCCAGGCGGCCCTGGTGGCCGTCCAGCCGGCCCTCCAGATCGCCCAGCAGGCCGGAAAGGGCTTCCGACAACGACCGTCCGTCCTGCAACGAGCGGGTCACGCTCTCGTTCACCTGCCGCAGGGCGTTGCCCTGGTCGCGGGCCTGCTGGCCGGCCAGGGTCAGGTCATGCACATGCTTGCGCAGGGTTTCTTCCAGGGCGCCGCTTCGCGCCAGCAGGCGGTCGGCGGCCTCGCTCAGGGTCGTGCTCTGGCGTTCCAGGGTGCCGCTGGCGTCGCGCGCGCGGGCCACGGCGCGGTCCGTGGCATCCTCCAGGCCGTAGACCTGGCTTTCGGTGTCGCGGATGACCTGGGCGATGTCGTCGCGGAACTTGTCCGCCAGCGATCCCAGCGCGACCACCTCGCCGCGCAGACCATCGCGCACCTGGCCAGCCTCCGACAGGGCCTGACGCGAGGCGTCGGTAAGCTGGCGCGCCTGATCGGACAGCGAGCGCGCCACCTCGCTCATCTGCTCGCGGGCGCCCTCGGTCGGATAGGTCAGCTTACGCAGTTGTTGGCGCAGCGCCACCGCCTCGCGGCCATAGCGGCCATCCCGGCGAAAGACCGCGACCAGCGCCCACAGCAGCGCCACGGGCATGAGCGCGCCGGCCAGAAAGCCCGCGAATTCGTGCGGCAGCAGCAGGAACAGGGTGCCCCAGCCCACGCTTTGGGTCACGTAGACCGCGAACAGGCCAACCCAAAGCGCCGACAGGGCGACCGCAACCCAGATCGGCCAGGCACGTCCGCCGGCGGGAATGGGAGGCAGGTCGTCGGACACCGGCAGTGTGGGAGCATGCCCGACGGACAATGCGGGATGGCCGCGATCACGGGACGCGCCCTGAGCGTGCGGGCCGGACGGGGCGGGATCTGCGCGCGCGGTCCCTGGGCCAGGGACCTCCGGCGCTGCGCCGGTCTCTTCGGGTCCGCCGCCATTGGCACCCGACAGGCCGGCATGCGACAGGCCGGCATGCGACAGGAAGGGCCGAAAGGGAGGCCGCTCCCCCCGGGAGGCACCATGGGTCCCGGACGCCTCGTCGGCCCCGGGCAGCGGCGACGCGCCGCCGGTGGCACCGGCATCAACAACCAGACGGGGCTGGACCGGCCCTGCGCCAATCCCGGCCTTGGACTCGGCCTTGGCGTTGGCGTTGGCCTTGCCCTCGGGGTGTCGCGAGGACGACGGCGCGCCGGACGCGGAGCCCCGCCCCGCCCCGTCCTCGGGGCCCTTTTCCCGGGTGGCCATGCGACTCGCCCTCGCTGTCAAGACATTCCTGCCCGAAGGGTACTTGCTTTCGGTCAGGATTCCAACAACTTGATGCGGACTCTTGAATTCGGAGGCCAGGGGCAACGCAAGAGCGCTATCTGTCAAGTTTGTTTTATCGGTCCCGGTCGCGGGTCGCCACCACCTTCTGGTACAAGCCACCGAAATAGGTGTGCTTCCGCCAGGTGAAGCGCTCCGCCAGGTGGGCCGGCGCATAGTCCCGGATTTCGCGCTGGCTCAGGGCCAGGGCAAAGGGTTCCAGCAGGCGCCACACCAGGATCATGATGGGGCGCAGCGGGTGGGCCCAGTGCGGCCCGTGATAGTCCACGAACACGGTCTTGCCGCCGGGTCGGGTGGCCTCCAGCAGATTGCGCACGATGCGGGCCTTGTAATCTTCGGGCACCTCGTGCAGCAGGAAGAAGCAACACACACCGTCGTAGTCCTGCTCGCGCGGCTCGGCGGCGTCGGCCAGACCGATGCGAGCCGAGGGATGGCGCGCCAGCTTGCGCCGGCAGGCCTCGACCTGATTGGGCGCAACGTCGGTGACGTGCAACGTCCCTTGTGGCCCCAGCACCTTGGCCAGGCGATTGGAGAAGTCGCCGTAGACGCAGGCCGGCTGCAATACGCTCTGGCCTTCCTCGAACTCCGAGAAGCCCGCCCGCATCAGGCGGTTCGCGTTGCCCCACAGGATGGCCGAGACGACCAGCGAGGTATCCAGGTAGCGGCTGTAGGCCGGCGTCAGGTAGGCCCAGGTATAGACCCGGCTGAGGTAGTCCGGCACCGATGGCGCGGCCGTCCTGAGCCCGGCCTGAGCGGGCGTGGGCGGCGTTGCGGAAGGCACCGCGGCCACCACCGCTTGGGGCTTCGACCCGCCTGCGGCCGGGGCCGGCGCGGCCGACTGCGATGGCGACGAAACGGACGAGGCCGCGACGTCGGGCGCGGAGAGCGGATCGACACGACGGACGGGAGCAACCGCTTGGGGTTTGTTCATCGACTTGTCCTAGACAGTTATGATGCCCTGGCAGGGAACGAACGATCGCGCGCGAGCCCGACGCACGCGACCCGCGACTATCCCGGCGCCGCAGAGGGAGGCGGCGCCGCCTGGCCGCGGTCGATGGCCCGGGCGCGCCCTTCGAACGACGCGATCAGTTTCGGCGCCATTTCGCCGTAGGTGGCTTTGAGAAGGTTCCTGAGAACGCGGGAATGGACATCTATGATCAGATCCAGTCCGACAAGACACCGCCTGGGCTCCATCTCTTCAAGGGTCCATTCCATACGCAACTCGCGCAACGGCCCGTCCTGCGACGTCACCACGATGCGCTCCGGATACCAGAGATCGGTGCGCGAGACGAAGTCCAGCTTCGCCGGTCCGATCCCAAGGCTCTGCCTGGTACGATAACCGGTCGCGTCCCGATCAAGGACGTCGGCGGATTTCCACAAAGGCAGAAAGTCCGGATAGCCGGTCACGTCCGCCACAAGATCGAAGACCCGTTCGCGTCCGTGAGGCACCGCACGCCGCACGCTCTGTTTCATGGTCCCGCTCCACCCCAGGCTCCGATCCTGGCCTGTCCGCCGGATCGAGCGCGCCGCATGATGCCTTTTCGCAGTCGCACCGTAAACCGCCGCTTCACCGGAAATTCATCATTTCGTGACAAACAGGGGGCGCGGCAGGGCTGCGTCCGGCGCATGGCAGGGCCTCGGCACCGGCACGCGACCGCGCCGGGCGCCGCCAATGGGGTTCCGAG
Organism: uncultured Roseospira sp.; assembly: GCA_964346035.1. Classification (GTDB taxonomy): domain Bacteria; phylum Pseudomonadota; class Alphaproteobacteria; order Rhodospirillales; family Rhodospirillaceae; genus Rhodospira. Next base: position 6,517 of record CAYFTQ010000082.1, read on the forward strand.
GACCGACAGGAGAAAGAGCAGGCACCATGCCCGGCGGCACGCGCACATCCGCCGGCGCTTCCGTCCGGACGCCGGGCGGACGTCGCCGCAAGCGCCGGATTGGCGCCCTGTTCACGGTTCTGGTGTGCCCGCTGGATGGTGTCAACGGCGCCGACGGCGGCCAGGCGGGCGCAGCGCTGGCGCGTGCCCTGAAGGGACGCGAGGGGCTGCGCGTCCGCGCCCTGAAGGGCAGCCCGACGGCGGTGCCCCGCCGCTCCGGTGGACTGGTGCCGCTGCTGTCCCGCACCACCCGGACGGGCCAGCACTGGCTGGCGCGCGAGGGCGCCGACGTCTTGCTGTGGGGCCAGCGTGCCGGCGACACCATGCGCCTTTCGGTGGTCGCGCACGGGCACCGACAGGATCTGGACGCACCCTTTCGGCTGCATCCCTGGTCCACGCTGCAACTGCCGCTGCCGCTGACGCCGGCCGGCGCCGATCTTCTGCATGCTTTCGTGCTGGCCGCCATGGCGCCGCTGGCGCCGGTGGTTGCCGACGCCCACGGACGCGCCATGGACCGCGCCCTGGCCCGCGTCGAGCTGCATCTGGCGGAAGGCCACGCGCCGCCGGGCCCCCTGCGCGACGGCGTGCGGGTGGCCATCGGCCTGCTTCAGCGCACCCACGGTCTTCGGCGGCGCGATCCGGTGCGGCTGGGCCGCGCCGTGCGCCTGCTGGAAAGCGGGCTTGACGGCCTGGCGCCCTCGTGGCCCAAGGCCCTGCGCACCCTGGCCCGCATGGACTGGGCCGAAGCCGTGATCGCGCTGCCGACCCTGACCGAGGGCCGCGACGACGCCGGAGCCCGCGCGGCGGCCGCGCTGCTGGAGGACCGTCTGGACGACGCGGTGGAGGCCTGCGAGGCCGCTCTGGCGACCGTGACCGTCGAGCACCTGCCGATCGCCTTCGCCAGCGTTCAGACAACGCTGGCCCGCGCCCTGCGCCGGCAGGCCGGACGCGATCAGGCGCCGGCGCCGCTCGACCGGGCCGTGGCGGCGCTGACCGCAGCCCGCATGGTGTGGACCGAGGACGCCGATCCCGAACGCTGGCGCCGCCTTTGGTTGGCCGAGGGCATGGCGCTGGCCGACCGCGCCGCCCTGATGGGTGACGACGCCGCCGCGCACGCCAGCGCCGCCTGGGCCTTTGCCACCCTGCTGGCCAGCGTGTCGGCGGAAACCGACCCGGAGACCTGGGCACGGGCGCGCAGCAATCTGGGCTTCGCCCTGCTGGGCGCGCTGGGACGAACGCCCTACGACGCCGGCGCACCGGACCTGCTGCATGACCTGCTGGACCGGCTCGCGATGGCGCCTGATGCGACCCGAGGGGACGGCCTGACGGACGCCGTCCGGCGCGCCGCCGCCGGCTGCTTCCGCGAGGCGCTGGCGGTCCAGGAGCGCCTTGGCCTTCAGGCCGCCGCCCGCGTCACCCGACGCAACCTGGACCGAATGCCGGCGGTTCACGGCAAGCTGGCATCGGCGCCAATGCCGTCGGTGGCCGCCATGCTCCCGGACAACCCCGACAATGCGGCGGCACGCGAATCGCCGCCCGACCCCGGTCGCGGTTCCGATCCCGACCCGACGACCGGGGATGCGCAGGCAGTCCGGCAATCGGCCGTGGTCCTGGCGTTTCCGCGTCGCTCGGCCTGACCCGCATGGCTCACCATCGCCGGGTCCGCCGCCAGAAGAGTCTGGCTGCGGCGGCCGACACGACTCGAGGCCGGCCACCGAAGCTCATCTTCTGCTTGAGCGCGGCCCCAGGAAGAACCAGACGATCAGCCCGGCCAGCGGCAGCAGAAACAGCGCGGCCAGCCACAACGCCTTGGGCAGCGGGTCGGCCGAGCTGCCAAGGACGTGCATGGCGGCCCACAGCACGGCGATCAGCAGGATCAGGCCCAGCAGGCCAAATTCAAGTCCGAACACGGCGATTTCCCTTTTGTTGCGCGTCCGCGCACGGACGCGGGGTGATCGGGACAGAAGCCCGATATGGACCGGTGGCACGCGCGGCACCACCCCTTATGCGGAGGCGCCCGCGACCCGGTCGAGGAACGCGCTCAGCGACGCCACCGTGGCGTCGGGGGCCTCGGCATGGACCCAGTGGCCGGCGCCGGGCACCCGCTGAACCTGAGCGGCCGGGAAAAGGTTGGCGATGGCCCCCTCCCGCGCCGGCGTGACATAGTCCGACTCCGCCCCGGCCAGAACCAGCGTCGGCCCGGCATGGACCGCCCCGTCGGGCGGCGCGGGCCAACCCGCCAGATCCGGCAGGCTGGCCGCGATCACCGGCAGGTTGAGGCGCCAACGGGGACGCACACCGCTTGCCGCCTGGGCCGGCCCGGGCAGCATCAGGTTCTGCAACAGGAAGGCGCGAATGCCGGCCTCGGGCACGGCCTCGGCCAGGCGCTGGTCGGCCTCGGCGCGCCGGGTCAGGCCCTCCAACGGCAGGTCCAGCATGGCCTGGGCGTACGCCTCCAGTCCGCGAGCGCCACCGTAATCAACCGGCGCAACATCCACCACACACAGCGCCGCCAGGCGAGCCGGATGCTCCAGCGCCAGCCGCATGGCCACCTTGCCGCCCATGCTGTGGCCGATCACGATGGCCGGCGCATCGGGCGCGACAACATCCAGCAGCGCCGCCAGGTCGCCGGCCTGTTCGGAATAGCGCATCGATGCGGTCCATGGCGATTCGCCGTGGTTGCGCAGATCCGGCAGCACCACCCGCCAGCCGTCCGCCGCCAGCCGACGGGCGATCAGGGACCAGTTTCGGCCGGCACCAAACAGACCGTGCAGGATGACCAGTGCCGGCCGCGCAGAAGCCGTCCGGGTCATGTCATCGGGGGCGGGCACCGTGGTCCAGGCCAGGGGGCAGGACATCAAGCAGGACATGGAGCGGCTCCTGGTCCGGTCGGGTGGGATGGGCTGGAGGCGACCGGCCCCGGGTGG
>CAYFTQ010000083.1:0-6645 GCA_964346035.1 uncultured Roseospira sp.
GCATGACGGCCGATGACGATGGGCTGCGTCCAGGTCGGCACATAGCGCGGCACGGTGTTCCGCGAGCCCATCATCTGCGACAACGTGCCGCCAAGGATGTTGCGGATGGTGCCGTTGGGCGAACGCCACATCTTTTTCAGGCCGAATTCCTCGACCCGCGCCTCGTCGGGCGTGATGGTGGCGCACTTGACGCCGACGCGGTGGGTCTTGATGGCCTCGGCGGCGTCCACCGTAATCTGGTCGTCGGTGGCGTCGCGGGCCTCGATGCCGAGATCGAAATAGATCAACTCGACGTCGAGATACGGCAGAATCAGCTTGTCCTTGATGAAGGCCCAGATGATGCGGGTCATTTCGTCGCCGTCGAGTTCGACGATCGGGTTCGCGACCTTGATCTTGTCCATGGCGGGGTCCCCACGTTCATGATGCCGCCGGAACCGAAACCGGACATGGTCCGGCCGGGTGGGGCGGTCATGGTCTTTGAAAGGCCGCCGTCGGGCCGGGGCGCGCCGATGCTGGCGCGGGGCGACGGCGGCGGTGGCTGTCCGCGGGGGAGCGCCCCCTGGCGTACCACCTGGCTGACCACTGGCGTACCATGGGCCTGGCGTACCATGGGCCTGGCGTACCATGGGCCTGGCGGGCCGGGTGGCGTGGCGAACCGGTGGTCCTTGCGGGCGGCCGGCCCCCAAGCGGGGAGGGCCGCCAAAGGCGACGGACGACCGGCACCTTACCAGGACCGGCCGGGAAGGCAAGCGGGAAGAGGCGGCCGGGAAGAGGCGGCCGGGAAGAGGCGGGCGGAGTGGGGCGCCTACCACACAAAGGCGGGAATGGCTGCCAGGGGGGCCACGCCCTCGGCGGCGCACAGGGCGCCTACGGCGTCCGGGTCGGGCGTCTGGCCGTGCCGGGTCAGGCCCAGGGCCGAGGCATGGAGCCCGCCGGCCACGAACACCGCGTCGATGCCGGCCGCGGCAGCGCCCCGGATGTCGGTGTGCAGGCCGTCCCCGACCACCAAAACGCGGCGCCGGTCGGCGATTCCCAGCCGGGCCAGGGCCATGTCATAGATGGCCGGGTCGGGCTTGCCGCGTTCGATCACCGCCCCGCCCATGTCGCGATAACGCGCCGCCAGCGCGCCCGCACAGATGACCTCGCGCCCCTCGCGGATGACGACATGGTCCGGATTGGCGCAGACCATGGGCAGGGCGCGCGCCCGGCAGCGGTCCAGCCGGTCCTGGTAATCCGCCACTGTTTCGTCAAACGACCAGGGGCCGGTGTTCAGGACAAAGTCCGCGTCCTCGGGCGCCTCGACCCGAACAACGGTGTCCAGACCCTGGAACAGGGTCAGGTCGCGCTCCGGCCCCAGGTGCCAGGCGCGCCGGCCCAGCGCGGCAAAGGCCGGATCGGCGCGCGTGCGCAACGCCTCGTGGACGGCATCGCCGGACGAGAGCATGCCGCCGTACAGGTCGGGCGCGATGCCCATGGCGGCCATGGAGTCGCGAATCGGTTCCGACAGGCGCGGCGCGTTGGTCAGCAGCACGGTGGCCAGGCCGGCGTCGCGCAGGCGCGCCAGCACGCCGGCCACGCCGGGATAGGCGGTATGGCCGTCGTGGATGACGCCCCACAGGTCCAGGATCAGGCCGTCCCGGTCCGTCAGCAGCCCGGACAGGCCGGGCGAAACGGGAACGTTCATGCGGAGGCCGCCGACGCCGGCGCACCGCTGCGCAGGTCGGCGCCGATCACCGCCTGGGCGGTCTCGAAGCCCTCGGCCTTCAGGGCCTCGTGAAACTCGCTCTTGATCAGCGGAACGATGCGCGGCCCCATGTAGGCGAGCGCGGTGTACAACTGTACCAGGCTGGCGCCGGCCTTCATGCGTGCCATGACATCCTGGGCCGAATCCACACCACCGACGGAGATCAGGGGAATGCGGTCGTACAGGCGCTCGGCCATGAAGCGCAGTACCTCCAGGGCGCGCGCCTTCAGCGGGGCGCCGGACAAGCCGCCCTCTTCCTGCCTGGCCGGATGGGTCAGGCTGTCGGGCCGGGCCGTGGTGGTGTTGACGCAGATCAGGCCGTCCAGGGGGTTGTCCGGCTCCAGGCAGACGCGCGCGATGGCGTCCAGGTCGTCGTCGCCGAGGTCGGGGCTGATCTTGACCAGCACCGGCGTGGTCACGCGCCGGGGCATGGCCGCACGCACCTGGCGAACCACCCGGCGCAGCGCGTCGGCGGCCTGAAGGTCTCGCAGGCCCTCGGTGTTGGGCGAGGACAGGTTGAGCACCAGATAGTCGCAGTGCGGCCCCAGCACGGCGGCGATGGTGGCATAGTCGTCGCCGGCGTGCTCCAGCGGGGTGTCGGCGTTCTTGGCCATGTTGACGCCGACCAGGCCCCGGTCCTCCCAGCGTGGACGGCGCGAAAGCCGGTCATAGGCGACGATCATGCCATCGTTGTTCAGGCCCATGCGGTTGATGATGGCGCCGTCATCGGGCAGCCGGAACAGGCGCGGGCGCGGGTTGCCGGGCTGCGGGAGGGGCGTGATGCCACCCACCTCGACAAAGCCGAACCCCATGCGCAGGCAGGCGTCCGGGACCAGGGCGCTTTTGTCATAGCCGGCGGCCAGCCCGATGGGATTGCGGAAGGTGCGCCCCAGCGCCCGCACGGCCAGGGCCGGGTCATCGGGCGGCGGCAGGCTGGGTCCCATGCCCCGGGCCAGGGTGCGGATGGACAGATCGTGTGCCTTTTCCGGTTCCATGGCCTGAAGCAGGCCAACGAACATGGAGTCAACGGCTTTCATGGAGCCAGGTCTCCCGGCGAGTTGGACAGGGGCGGAATGATCGGATGCCCGTCGCGGTCCTCGGACAACGGCAGGGTGGACACCACGGATTCCATCGGGATGGCGCCGTACAGATGCGGGAACAGGGCGCCGCCCCGGCTGGGTTCCCAGCGCATGTCGCCAACGACGCGGGCGGTGTCCACGGCCAGCAGCATGAGCGGCCGCACCCCGGCGTAGTGCCGGCGGGCGGTCTCCTCGACCTGGGCGGCCGCCGACAGGTGAATGAAGCCGTCCCGGGCATCGTGGGCACCACCCGAAAACGCGCCGGCCCGGACGGCCGCGCGCCATTCGTCGCGGTGGCACAGGCGATAGACCAGCCGAGGCCGGCCACTGTCGTCGGGAGTGGTGTTCATGGGGCGGCACACTAGCCGATTTCCCGGCGGCGCGGAAACCCTTTGGCCGCCCGCGTGTCCGGATCCCGGCCCGTCGTCGCGGCCGCGCGGGGGTTGAGAGATCCGGGGAGGGCTTGTCCGCAGACGCAACACGACCGGAGCCATTGCGAAAAGCTCTATGCGCGTCAGCCAGGCATGTCCGGGCTTTTCCATGGGTTCCAACAGTCTGGCACCGAGGGTTTCCAAGGCTTTCAGCTCACCATGCCCAACCAACGCGACCAGAGCCTTACAAAATGGTCATGCCGCCGACAGATCGAGGATACCTCGCGGGTGCTACCTTCCAATCATCGGAACGGGGCGGCCATTCCCCATCCGAACCTCCGCAAGAGGCTTCAGCAATCCAAGACCAGAGCCTCCGACCTTCAGCATCCGATCAGACAGTCCTGTAGAGCACGCTTCCTCCGACCTCCCCACGGGTCCCTCAGCCCCCACGGGGAAACCGCCAGAACAAACGGCGACGGTGCCCTCAGCCAGCACGGTCCGCCCAGTCCGACCCCCGGGTTCCACGCCTCAGCCACGTGACGACCCGACCCGAATTCGAACGAACCGGTCGCTCCCCCCTCGGGCGGCCGGTTCGTCGTTTTGGGGGCCGGGGTTTTGTGGGCCGGGGCCGGCCGGCGATGGGCGCGAAAACAAACACGCTCCTCGTCGGATGCCGTTGGCATCAGTCGCGCCAGAAGCGCGGCAGGAACAGCACCAGCACCGTGAACAGCTCCAGCCGGCCCAGCAGCATGCCGAACGACAGCAGCCACTTGGCGGTGTCCGGCAGCGGCCCGAAGGTGCCCGCCGGCCCGATCATCTCTCCAAGGCCCGGCCCGACGTTGGAAATCGCGGTGGCGGCCCCGGACAGGGCCGTGATGTGGTCCAGTCCCGTCAGGCCCAGCAGGATGGTCAGGAAGGCTACCGACAGCGCATACATGAAAAAGAACGCCATGACAGCCTCGGGAACGCCTTCCTGGATGGGCCGCTTGTTGTAGTAGGGAATGAAGACCCCGTTGGGCTGAAGCAGACGACGCAACTGGATGGTCGCCATGGCGCCCAGGATCTGGAAGCGAAACACCTTGATACCGCAAGAGGTGGACCCCGCGCAGCCGCCTACGAACATCAGGCAGAACAGCACCGCCACCGGCGCGCCGCCTATCAGGCCACCCCATTGCCAGTAATCGGCCGTGGCATAGCCGGTTCCGGTCATGACAGAGACGGTGTTGAACACGCCCAGGCGTAACGCCTCGTCCCCTGCCATGCCGCCATCGCGCCACAGCCACCAGACCACCGCGCCGCTGCCGACCATGACCGTGCCCAAAAACCACTGAACCTGTGTGTCGCGCAGCAGCATCATGGGGCGGCCACGGATCAACTGGTAGTACAGCAGGAAAGGGATCGAGCCCACGATCATGCCACCGACGATGACCCAGTCCACGGCGGCGGACTGGAAATGCCCGACCGAACCGTCCTTCGTCGAATAGCCCCCGGTGGCGATGGTGGTCATGGCATGAACGGTGGCATCCAGTGGCGCCAGGCCGACCCCGTTCAGCATCAGCCCCCAGGCCACGGTCAGAAACACATAGACAAAGGCCAGGCTGGTTGCCAGGGAGGCCGCGCGCGGCACAACTTTTTCCTGGGCCTCGAAAGCCTCAACCCGGAACATCTGCATGCCCCCGACGCGCAGCATGGGCAGCACGGTCAGCGCCATGATGATGATTCCGATTCCGCCCAGCCATTGCAGAATGCCGCGCCACAGCAGGATGCCGGGCGGCATGCCGTCCAGGCCGGTCATGACCGTCGATCCGGTGGTCGTGATGCCGCTCATGGCCTCGAAAAAGGCGTCGGTATAGCTCATCTCGGTATCGGCCAGCACGAACGGCATGGCGGCGAAGGCTGGCAACACGACCCAGCTTGCGGTCGTCATCAGGAACGCCTGGCGCAGCGAGAAGCGGAACTGGCCCGAGCGGTTGGAGAGGATCAGCAGCACGCCGACGAACAAGGTCAGTGCGCCAGCGGTCAGGAACACCAGCCAGTCCGGGTTTCCGTGCAGGAAGTCCACCAGCGCCGGAACCATCATGCCCAGCGACAGCGTGCCCAGAAGCCAGCCGATGACCAGCAGGGTCGGGCGATGATCGATCAAACCGTCTTCCCCCCCAGCCAGGGCCTTGGGCGGTCGGCTTTGCCCTCGTCCTCGCCCCGATGCCGGCGCGGCGCCCCGCCACGCGTCGCCCGCCGGAACCGCCGGGCGAGGGTCCTGCTTAGCGCCATCGGCCCGCCAGGCGCAACCGCGCCATGACGGAAGGCCGGGCTCCGGGCGCCTTGGCTCCGGGGCGGGCTGGTGTCAGCCGGCGTTGGGACCGGCCCCGGAACGGCCGCGTCCCCGTCCTTGCCTCCGGCCGTGCCCGTGCCCGTGGTCGTGGGCATGACAGGGGTGGTCGTCGGCCATCACCGGCGGCGGGTCGGTTCGGATGGTGCCGTCGGCGATGCCGCGCAGCACGCTGTCCGGATCGGTGTCGGTCGCGCGGACCACAACGGTCACGCCGCGCCGGGCCATGCGGGTGATGAAATCGGGTCCGCATTCCCGGGTCACCAGAAGGTCCAGGGTATCCAGCGGATGAGGCCCCTGCTGGTGGAAGGCGTGCATGGTCATCTCCTCGGGCAGGTCGAGTCGTTCGACCTCGGTGGCCTGTCCGTTGTCGTCCAGGTCATGGATCAGGAAACGACGGGTACGGCCGGCGTGACCGGTGATGGTGCGGAAATTCTGGCTGGTGAATCCGATTCGCATGGGCTCGGTCCTGCAAAAAAGAGAATTGAGCGCGATGCCGAGGCACGGCCCGGTTCCCGGGCGTACCGCGACCCCCGGATCGGGGCCATAACAATTCTCAATCGCAATGCAGGATCGCGCGCCGCGTCGATCAAGGCAGGGCCGATCGAAGCAGGGGCGCCGTTGGGGGTGCCTGCTTCCGGAGGGCCTATCCGGCCGGAGTTCGCATCAGGTATCGCGCCGCCAGGCGCCCCAGGCCCTCCAGGATGCTGCCGATGGCCACGCCAACCGGGATGGCGACATACCAGGTGATCCCGAGGGTACTGAGCGCGATCGCGCCGGCGATCAACTGAATGACGGGAATCTGAGGCTTTGCCCCGGTCAGGATGCCGGCGGCGATGTCGATGTGCAACACCGCGACAGCGCCCCAGAACAGCCAGGGAATATTGGCGAACCAGGCGGCCAGGGTGATCACGCCGGCCAGCGGACCGAGAAGGATAAGGGCCAGGGGCGGCCGCATGACAGGCTCCCGTTCAGTGTTGAAGTCGGGCGCGGGAAAGGACGGACCCGTCCCCCGGCCGGCCGGCGCGACCGCGCCGCCAGTGCATCGACCCAAACGAAGGCGTCAGCCTGAGTTTGGAACGTTGATGCATGAACAAGTGCATCGACCCGAACGAAGGCATC
>CAYFTQ010000083.1:6745-9468 GCA_964346035.1 uncultured Roseospira sp.
ACGAAGGCATCCGCCTGAGTTTGGAACGTTGATGCATGAACAAGTGCATCGACCCGAACGAAGGCATCGGCCTGAGTTTGGAACGTTGATGCATGAACAAGTGCATCGACCCGAACGAAGGCATCGGCCTGAGTTTGGAAAGTTGATGCATGAAAACCAGTCTCGTGCGCTGACAGATGGCTCCCTTGTCTTTGTCGGTGCACCAGGCGGAGTTTGGCCTTGTCCTGACCGGCCAGGACAAGAACCGGTTCATGTGACATCGGAACATCGGAACATCGCGCCGCCAGCGGGGTGTGACCCTAATCTCCGTCAGGGTATATGAGTCGGCGCATCCTGCCAATGGGCGCGAACGGCGCGCAACCTGGGTGCGCGGCTCCGCGCCATGGCCAGGATGGGCGCACGGGTCGGCCGTGACGGAGGGTCAGTCCGTCGACGTGTCCGACGGCGGGTCCGGCACCGGGCGGGGCCGGCGCCGGTCCGTAATCCCCATGGTATCCGGATTGCGGGTCCGGCGGCGACGGTCCGGTCCGGCGTAGGCGCGCGCGCGCACGTGCTGACGCGGGCGTTCCACGACAGTCCGGATGCGGCCGTACAGGCCCTTGACCGACACCGGCTTTGCCAGAACCTCGTTGACGCCGGCATCGCGCGCCTGCGCCACGTTGTAGGCTTCGGTGTGTCCGGTCAGCATGATGATCGGAACGAAGGGGTCCGGACTGTCGTCAGCGGTGCGCACCAGTCGCGTGAACTCCAGCCCGTCCAGGGGCCGCATGTCGAGATCGACAATAACAAGGTCGGGCGGCATGCCGCGCATGGCCTTCAGGGCGTCGGCGCCGTCCTGCGCCTCGCTGATGGCGGCCACGCCCAGGCTGCGCAGGATTTCCTTCACGATGCGCCGCATATGCGCGTTGTCGTCAACGACCAGGACCGAGACGCGACTGAGATTCAGGCCCATCGGTGGCACGTCTCCGTGGCAGCCCGGCCGAGCCCCGGCACGGCCGGGGTCCGGCGCGCTGTCCGCGGCCGGCCCCGGCGCCGGCCTAAAGCGCAGCGGCCACCTCTTCCAGGTCAAAGCACTCGATCATGTCGCCGACCTGGATGTCATTGTAGGTCTCGAACGACATGCCGCATTCATAGCCCTCGCGGACCTCGCGGACGTCATCCTTGAAGCGCTTGAGCTGCCCCAGGCTGCCCTCATGAATGACCACGTCGTCGCGCAGCAGGCGGACCTTGGCGCCACGCTTGACCTGGCCTTCGGTCACCATGCAGCCGGCCACCTTGCCGACCTTGGTGATGTTGAAGACATCGCGGATTTCGGCATAACCCAGCAGGCGCTCCTTGTAGGTCGGCTCCAGCATGCCGGTCAGCAGTGCCCTGGCGTCGTCGGCGACGTTGTAAATGATGCTGTAGTATCGGATTTCCACGCCGTCACGCCGGGCCATCTCGCGCGCCTGCGGGTTGGCGCGCACGTTAAAGCCGATGACCAGCGCGTCGGACGCCTTGGCCAGCGTGATGTCGCTTTCGTTCACGCCACCCACGGCCGCGTGAAGAATCCGCACCCTGACCTCGTCGGAGCCCATCTTTTCCAGCGTGCCGATGATGGCTTCGACCGAACCCTGGACGTCGCCCTTGACGACCACGGGCAGTTCCTTGGCCTCGCCGGCCTGGATGCGCTCGAACATCTGCTCCATGGAGCCACGGGCGGACTTGACGAAGTGGCTTTCGCGGTCCTTGCGCTGGCGATAACCGGACACCTCGCGTGCCTTGACCTCGTCTTCCACGACGATGAAGTCGTCGCCGGCCTCCGGCGTGCCGTTGAAGCCCAGCACCTCGACCGGCACGGCCGGACCGGCCTCTTCCAGGCGTTCGTCACGCTCGTTGACCAGGGCGCGCACGCGGCCCCATTCCTTGCCGCACACGAACGTATCGCCGACGCGCAGGGTTCCCCGCTGGATCAGAACGGTCGCGACCGAGCCCCGGCCGCGCTCCATGCGGGCCTCGACCACGGCCCCCTCGGCGAAGCGGTTGGGATTGGCCTTCAGGTCCAGCAACTCGGCCTGAAGCAGCAACGCTTCTTCCAGTTTCTCAAGATTGAGGCGGTTCTTGGCCGAGACCTCGACCGTCTGCACGTCGCCGCCCATTTCCTCGACCACGATGTCGTGTTGCAGCAGTTCCGTGCGCACACGGCCGGGATCGGCGTCGGGCAGGTCGATCTTGTTAATCGCTACCACAACGGGAACCTTGGCGGCCTGGGCATGACGGATGGCCTCGATGGTCTGAGGCATGATGCCGTCGTTGGCCGCGACCACCAGAACGACGATGTCGGTGACCTCGGCGCCGCGCGCCCGCATGGCGGTGAACGCGGCGTGGCCGGGGGTGTCGATGAAGGTAATACGGCCGCCACCGGCCAGCTTCACCTGATAGGCGCCGATGTGCTGCGTGATGCCGCCGGCCTCGCCCGAGACGACGTCGGCCTCGCGCATGGCATCCAGCAACGATGTCTTGCCGTGGTCAACGTGGCCCATGACCGTCACCACTGGCGGTCTCACGGTCATGTCGCCCTCGACGTCCGGCCCGGAGACCAGCCCGATTTCCACATCGGCGTCAGAGACGCGCTTGGCCTTGTGGCCGAATTCCTCAACCACCAACTCGGCGGTGTCGGCGTCGATGACCTGGTTGATGGTGGCCATCACGCCCAGTTTCATCAGCGCCTTGATCACATTGCC